>PMNP01000261.1 GCA_003161755.1 Ignavibacteriota bacterium
TAGGAGAGCGTTACGGCGTCGAACAGCGGAAAGATGTCTGTGGGTTTGATCACATGCTCGAAATGAAGGGGGTTCGTGTTCGAGAGCAGCGCAATGGTATAGTGGCGTTTCAAGGTTCGAATCATGCTGCGTGTTTGTGGGATGGGCGAAAGAAATCCCGACCATGCGCGGACAAATTCTTCGCGCGTCATGGCAATNNTGTCCATTGTACCCGATTCATACCGGATCAGCAGATCGAGCGTCCTGTCGAATCCGGATAAGGGGTCGATCGGCGCGCCATGGTGATAGGGCATGACTGTCCGGATAAAGATCGACGGATCGACCACGGAGATGACATTGCCGTAATCGAATATGAATACTGGTTCCATCATTGTTTCGGGGTCACAATATCACCGGTTCCCGTTCCAGGGTGACGCCGAACCGTGAGTGCACCTCGTCCTCGATTCGCTTGGCAAGGGAGAGAATCTCGGTGGACGTTGTCCCTCTGTTGACCAGGGCTAGTGCATGGTGGTCAGAGACGGCGGCGCCGCCCATCCGGTATCCCTTGTGGAATCCTGCGCATTCGACGAGCCATGCCGCAGGGATTTTTACACCTCCGCCAACAGGGAATCCGGGGATCTCCGGCCATTTCGCGCGAAGCTCCACGAAAAATTCCTGAGGGATAATAGGATTCGTAAAGAAGGACCCCACGGAACGTGCATTAGGGTCCGAGGGATCAGCAACCATCGATTTCTTTCGGCGCAACGCAAGTACAGCATTGCGTACGGCTGAAAGTGCCGGTGCGCCGGGCACTAGAGCATCGAGGTTGACTGTTTCAGCGAGATGTTTGCGGAGTTCCGGATAAGCAATCGAGGGCATTCCACCGTGCTGAAGCTGAAAGGTCACTGCCGTGATGACGAATTTCCCGGCATCGTGGTGTTTGAAGCGACTCGTGCGATAACCGAACAAACATTCCGCAGGCGAAAATTGGACGTCCTGCAGCGTCGCTGTGTCTATGGCGTCCACCCGTGTGATCGTCTGCGAAACCGCCTGCCCATAGGCGCCGACATTCTGGAGGGGAGTGGCACCGGTGGAACCAGGAATTCCTGAAAGGCACTCCAACCCCGCGTCTCCAAGCTCGACACATTGACGCACAACCTCGTCCCACGGCTCTCCGCTCTCGACGCTTACCTCAACAGTGCCGCCGGTGACTTTTCTGGTTACGCCATGCGTGGCAACGTGGAGGACCACTCCGTCACAACCTGCATCCGCGATGATCACATTGCTGCCGCCGCCGAGGATGAAAATTGGGAGGTTGCGTTCCTTTGCAGTCCGCAGCCCCTCACGAAGCTGCTCCGTTGATGTGCAGGTTGAAAAATATCGCGCGTTTCCACCCAACCCTATGGTCGTGTACGGAGACAGCGGGATGTTCTCTAGGAGATGTGGCGCGAGCTTGCTCTCGGGCGGGAATTGTGTTTTGTCAGCAACCCGTTGAAGATGGGGAGGGATGAATCCGCGATACGTGTCGAACCGGGAATCGTACATGACTATGTTGTACGTGCAGTCGCGGAACGTTCCACCCGATGGATACAAATAGAACTCATCAATAGTCGGCGTGATCCTATTAACCGGCCTTCCCAGCTCGGTGTAGAAACGCAAGGTGTAAAAGCCGAGGGTAAACGGTGCCGACTGCAACTGAACCAGGATGTTTTCTTCGGAAAAACAATACGAATCGGGCATGCGTCGCTTTGGCCAATATCGTGGAGAACCGGGAAACCCCTACATCTTCGTTGTCGGTGAACGGTGCACAAGAGAAACCGAGGCCTGCGCCGTAGGCAGCACCACTGTCTCAAGGATGTTGACATGCGGCGGTCGTGTGGCGCAGAAAACAACAATTTCGGCGATGTCCTCCGCCTTCAATGGAGTCATGTCTGCATACACCTTCGAGGCGCGCTCTTTGTCGCCATGAAAACGTACGATGCTGAATTCCGTCTCCACCAGCCCGGGATCAATACTTGTTACGCGTACCGCCGTGCCCAGCAGATCCATCTTCATCCCTTCTGTCAGAGCCTTCACCGCCCACTTCGACGCGCAATAGACATTCCCTCCAGGATAGACGGCATGCCCGGCGATCGACCCGATATTGATCACATGACCGCTGTTCCGCTGAATCATGCCGGGCAGAACAGCGCGTGACACGAACAGGAGTCCCTTCACGTTCGTGTCGATCATCTCGTTCCAATCCGCCTGGTCCCCTTCCTGCAGCTTGTTTAATCCCCGGCTTAATCCGGCGTTGTTGACGAGTATATCGATCGCTCTGAGTTCAGACGGCAAGGAAGAGAAATAGCTGTCCACCGCACGCTGATCCCGCACGTCGAGAGCAGATGCATGCACGTTGACCTTGTNNGAAGCGCGCGGGCAAATTGCTCGAGGCTCTCAATCTTTCGGGCGGAAAGGAGAAGAGTACAACCGCTGCGCGCAAACTCTGTCGCACACGCAGCGCCAATCCCCGAACTGGCTCCGGTGATGCAAACGATTTTGTCCTTTAACGTTTCCATGGACAGTTCCGGCCCCTCAGTGTGTGTCGGGAAATTCAGGCGCAATATCGACGGGGATGGCTGTGAGACGATCGAGGACGGACCTCATCTGCGGCTTGATCGTGGCAAAGCGATCAAACGTCTCCTTCACGCGACTGTAATTTCCTTCCGCTTGAAGCGTCATGATCTCCCCGGTAAGGGCTTTCACAGCGCTCTTCATCGCTTCGAAATCGACGCTATAGGATCCGGTTTCCTCGTGATACACGATAGCGCCGTGGTCGGCCAGGTAGTTAAACTGAAATGCCATCCCTTTTCCGTGCGCTTCGTTGATGCCAAACCGTACTGATCGGAATATCCCCGCCAGATAGGTAACGTACATCGGGTGTTCCATGGTCTTTTCTACAACTCCGTGGTCAATCCAATATTGGAGGGCGAAGAGACCGGAGATGTCCGCCTTGGCTTCCTCGAATGCGGAATAGAGCTCCTTCAGTTCCTGCCGCACCGTCGTCTGCCTCCCGCCGAGAACAATATTGTGAGGCCCGAGACCGTGCATAAGCTCGTGGGCGAGAATATGCGTGAAGAATGGCTTGAACGCAACCAATGAGGCCTGGGCAGGATCGATTGCTACGGCGGCAATGGGTCTGAGAATCTTGTTGAACTTTGCCTCCTGCACATTTTTCAACATCACCCTCTTGCTTCCCTTCTCCCTGACGATCCGTTCGTCATTCGGCAGATTAAATGCGGCAGTCTGCACGCCTGCGCGGGCTTCTCCGCCAATGGCGTATTCGTCGATGACGCGAATGGGGGCAAGCTTCCCTAGCGAGGGGTTGCGGTACTTTGGATCAATAGGAAGGTTGTTTTCGATTTCCTGAAGTCTCGATGCAAACTGTCCGAGCCTCGCTGTTTCTTCATCGTCGCGGAGACCGACGTACGCTTCAAATGCTGCCTTGTAATTGAAGAATCCATCCATGTAGGTTTCGTACGGTCCAATGGTGACGTCGATTGGGCTGTCGAGGTCCATCCAGGCGACGTCGCTCGCATAGTAATCGTTGCTCAGCAGCGCGTCGGCACGCTTGGTCAGGAAACTCCGTAGCGATGGATTATCAGTCGAGGAAGCGGCCTCACGGAGGAGCTGCGCTGCAGGGACGAGGAGGTCACGATATTCAACGCTGTAGGGAACAGTGGAGAGGGTGTTGGTGTTGTTGCGCCGGATGACGTAAAAAAATCCCGTCGCCCTTTCCTGTTCTGCCTTTGAAAGCGTGTGAACCCAGGCGTCAAGTGCTTCTTTGCTCACGTCGGCGGGATAGTAGTTCGCTCCCAGAGGACGGGGCGGGACTCCCGGAATAAATGCGGAGTCATGGTCAAGTTTTGACCAGGGTCCCATGTTGATCGTGAAGTATCGGAAGCGCTCTTTCCCTTCATGGGTGGAATCAGCCGCAAGCTGCTTCATGAGTGCTTCGTTCCCGTCCCATACCTGACGAATGAAAATCCGGTCCATGATCGCGGCAGCTTCAACAATCTTTCGGAGGGCAACTCGGTCGCCCGCGGAAAGGTGCGCCGTGTCGGCGGTAATGACCGTTGGGGCGAATCGATCGATTCGTTCTTCGAGTGAGGATTTCATAGGTTGTTGGTCTGTGCATCCTGTAAGAATGAGGGCTCCGGCCGCCAGGAGGCCAGCATAGCGGGAGAGGGTCACACACAGCGTCCTTTCAGTGAGAAACGAAGATAACGTTCGCATGTACGGCTCCTGTTTGCTAAGGTTCCAATTCCCGGCGGATTTTCCTCATCACTTCCGATACGGGCATCTTCCGTTCGAGGGCGATTCTCCGGCACTCTTCAAACTCNNGCCCGGCACGACAGTTTCTGTTCCGTCGCGCGTTATCGCCTTTGCTTTGATGGTGCCAAAGGACGTCTGCACTTCAAGAAGCCGGCGAGGCAGCTTGATCCGTCCAATATCGTTGATTCGCAGTCCTATCGTTGATGTTTCCCGAAAAATGCATCCGGTAACCGCTTCGAGGGTCGAGCGCGTCGACAGGACAGAAAGCATGAGCCCTGGACGTCCCTTCTTCATAATGATCGGTGTGAGGTAGGCGTCAAGCGCCCCCACAGACAATAATCGCTCTATGATGTACGGGTACAACTGGGGATTCAAATCATCGATGGTGGTGTCGATGCTGATCACTTCGTCCTGTTCAAGGAGCGGATCACGCTCTCCAATAATGATCCGGAGCAAGTTGGGGATTCCCTCAAACTCTTTTGTCCCAGCACCGTACCCCACGGAGTGGATCCGCAGAACGCCATCGCCAAGAACACCCTGAGAAAGGGCCCGGATAATAGCGGCACCGGTCGGGGTGGTGAGTTCGTGCGGCAGCGAAGTGAACACCACCGGGTAGTCCTTCAGGATTTCGATCGTGGCGGGTGCNNGGGCGTGGGCATTGCTCCGTGTTGCGTGGTAATGATTCCTCCGGCGCCCAGCTTCACCGGTGAGGAATACACCGTGTCGATGCCGAGAGATTCCAGACATATGGCTGTGCCAACAATATCAACAATCGAGTCCAGCGCGCCAACCTCATGAAAGTGAATCTTCTCAATGGTTGAACCGTGCACTTTTGCTTCCGCTTCAGCGATGACGCGGAATATTGCCGCGGCTCTGGCCTTTACTCCAGCGGCAAGAGTGCTTGCTTCGATGATCCCCAGAATATCCTTCAGATGCCTGTGGTAGTGGGGTTCTTCAGTAATTACAACGTCGATATGAACGGCATCAATGGCGCTTCGAAGGACGCGGCTCTGCTCCAGCCGGAACCCGCCAATCGAGAGCTTATGNNCAGTTCAGCAGTGAGAGTGTCAAACGGCATTCCGGCACTGACAAACGCCGCAAGGGTCATGTCGCCGGCAATCCCGCAGATCGTATCGAAATAGGCAACCTTCATTTGAGGTCTCTCTCCTGAAGATATGGTTCGAGATGATGGAGAAACCGATCGGTGGCGCCTTTATTTGCCTGAACATAAGCGGCTGCTCTGCTGCCGGCGTTTGCTCTGGCAGATTCATCACTCAGGAGCCAGGATACAATCCTATGAAGATGGGAACTCCCGTCGACGATAAAGGCGGCTCCCTGTTCGACCAATTGCCGCGACTCCTGGGAATTTTCAACACGCGGTCCGAAAATCACCGGGATTCCGTACACCGCAGCTTCGATGACGTTATGAATACCCTGGCGAAAACTCCCCCCGACGTACGCCACATGCGCGGCCGCATAAAGCCTCATGAGAATACCAACACTATCCACGATAAGAATGGACTCTCCATTGTACTCATTTAACGCAGAGAACCGGAGAGAGGGGAGGACATCGGAGAGTTGCTGCTCGAGGTCCTCGATGTGCTCCAGCGTCGGCTCGTGTGGAACAAGAACGAGAAGCACATCGCCCGTGTGTTGCCGGAGTTCGAGAAATGCGGGAAGCAGGACTGCCTCGTCTTCCGGCCAGGTGCTCCCGGCAACCACCACCTTTTTTCCCTTGGCGACCGAATCAGGGAGGATATGATGTTTACGCGCCTCCGTGCTCCTGGTGCAGACCTGATCAAATCGCGTATCGCCGATGGGCTCAACGTGTGCGTGGTTCAAGTGGAACCGGTGAAAAGCCTCCGCGTCTGCGGCCGACACAGTGAGAATATCATCGATGCAGTCATAGAGCGCGCGGTGAAATGCCCTGCTTATCGGCAGTAACCGTGCGCTGGATTCGCGCATGGTTGCATTGGCGATCAGTGTGGGGACGTTCTGACGGTGCAACTCCCAAATCATGTTTGGCCAAACATCATAGCGCACCATCACAGCCGCATCAGGTTGGGCGAGTGTAATAAATCTGCGCGCGTAGCGCGGAGTGTCGAAGGGGAGATAGGTGATGATGTCTGCATGCGGGTACTTCCGGGAATGGTCGAGTCCGGAGGGAGAAAAGAAACTGGCGATAATCCGGATCGCAGGCTTCCGCCGCTTCAATTCGGCAATGATGGGCTTGGCCTGTTCGAATTCTCCGAGCGAAGAGGAGTGAAACCAGACGCGCGGTCCCGCCGGGAGGGCGGCCATTCTCGATGCGAGATGAATGAACAATGTGCGCCGTCCTTCAATTCCCCGCTTGACCTTCGGGTTCACCAGGCTCAACACATGAAGAGTGAGCCACAGCAGCGGAAGAAGGACAACGGTGTACAAGAATTTCCAAAAATGGCGCATAGCAATGTCAATTCCTGACGGTTCAGGAAGCGGGGTGCGTTTCCCGGATTGACCGGACCGCCTCAAGTACATCCGGTAGCTGAGTATCAAGCATGCATCGAAAATGTCCCCGGGGGCATCGGGCTCTGCCGATGTGTGAGCAGGGTCGGCATTTGAGCATGAGCTGCTCGACCACCGTGTTGACGGTACCGGTTGGGAAAAAACCCAGTTGCCGGGTCGTTGATCCGAAGATCGCCACGAGGGGTCGCTTGCGGGCTGCCGCCACATGCATCAGGCCGGTATCGTTCGTGATCACAAATGCACATGAATCCATCAACGCTGCAGTGTCCGCCAGCGAGCATTTTCCGGCCAATACAGCGACAAGTGTTTCGGGTGCCTGGGCCCTGATCATAGCCGCGATCACATTGCAACGTAAAGATTCCTCCTCAGATCCGAAGATCATGATCTGTGCCTGCTGTTGGCGGCTGAGTTCTGCTGCGATCGCGGCGTACCGATCGGCCGGNNACAAATGCCCACGTAGGTCACATCCGGCCGTAAACCGGCGTCGGTGAGAAGGCGGCCGGCTCGATCACCCGACCCCGGGGCCAGAGGAAAATCCAGTCCCTCATGGTCATCCTCGACTTCAAGATCGGATACGGTTTCAAAATACCGCTCCGTCACTCCGGGTGATCCGTTAAACCATCGATAGATGTCCATCCCGGTGTAGACGAGAATAAACCGGGCTATGATTCTCTTGTTAATCCGCCGAACATTTCGTAAACCCGCACAGAGAATCCGGCTCCGCAGATTGTTGTGAAGATCAAGGATGAGTGTATATCCTTCAGTGCGAATCCGGCGGCGAAGAGCAAGAAGGTCGCGCAACGATCCGCCCGAAGGAAATGTGATGACGTGGGCGATGGCAGGATTGTTGGCCACGAGCTCTGCGTATGGCTCTTTAACCAAAAAATCAATTTGCGCATCCGGGAACCGACGGTGAAAGACACGGATCAATGGAGAGGAGAGGGCGATATCGCCGACGGAACTAAAGCGGATGATTAATGTTTTAATTTGGTAGTCCTGCATGCCGGCACTCCAAATAGTACCAATTTCCTCAGGGAATTGCAATGCTTGGGAGCAGGACAGATGCTTCCGGCGCCAGCAAGCGCGGATGTGCATTGTACAATCGCAGAGAAGACGAGGCACTGCCGTATGGAGAGAGCGCAGACACTGGGAGAATTGAAGGCTTCGGGGTACAAGGTGCTGCCGGTGAAGGATGAACTCCGGCGGAATCTCATTCGCAAAATCCGGAATAAGGAAACCCTGTTCCCTGGCATCATCGGCTACGACCAGACGGTGGTTCCCGCTCTTGTGAATGCCATCCTCGCCAAGCACGACATCATTCTCCTCGGTCTCCGGGGACAGGCCAAGTCGCGCATCGTCCGGCAGCTCTGGCAGTTGCTTGATGAATATGTGCCGGTGATCAAAGGGAGTGAACTTAACGACAACCCCTATGCTCCCGTGTGTAAATATGCCGTTGACATCGTCACCACGTGCGGCGATGCGGCACCGGTGGAATGGATCCACCACAGCAGACGGTATGGCGAAAAGCTGGCAACTCCCGACGTGACAATCGCGGATCTGATCGGAGACATCGATCCGATTAAGGCNNCCGCATCCCAACGACTGCATTACGCCCACGAAGGTGCGATCCACTTTGGGATCATTCCCCGGTGCAATCGGGGGATTTTTGCCATTAATGAACTGCCCGACCTCCAGCCAAGAATTCAAGTCGGTCTCTTCAACATTCTTGAAGAAAAAGACATTCAGATCAGGGGATTCAACATTCGTATTCCGCTCGACATGATGATTGTGTTCACGGCAAACCCTGAAGACTACACGAATCGCGGCAATATCATCACGCCGCTGAAAGACCGGATTGATTCCCAGATCCTGACGCACTATCCCCGGTCGCTTGAAGATGCCATAAGGATTACCGAACAGGAGGCGCAGATTCGGCGCGACGACAAGTCTATCGTTNNGAAATCCGGCGTCAGTGCACGGCTGACCATTTCAGCGATGGAAAATCTGGTTAGCAACGCGGAACGGCGGGCAATCGTCCTTGATGACAATATGGTCGTTCCCCGGATCTGCGATCTCCCGCATGTTCTGCCCGGGCTGACGGGGAAGGTCGAGTTGGTGTTCGAAGGTGAACAGGAGGGATCGATTAAGGTCAGCAAGGCGCTGGTGGGCAAGGCGGTGAAAGAGACCTTCAAACAATATTTTCCCGATCCACTCCGCAAACGAACGCGCGCTCCTCACGAGACCGTTACGGGCCGACAGGGAAATGACGATCCCGAATATGGCAAGATAATCCAGTGGTTCGAGGCCGGCAACAAAGTCGAGATCTCCGATGACATGTCGCGCGAGAACTACTTGAAGGAACTGGACCGCGTCAAGGGCCTTCGCGAACTGACCAAGAAGCACATGCCTTCGGCAGAGGAAAAGGTCGACCTGCCTTCAATTATGGAATTCGTGCTTGATGGTCTGCATCAAAGCTCTAAGATTGCAAAGGACGAAGTCGATCACGCGACTTCCTACAAAGATCTCGTGGGTTCGATATTTACCGGTCAGGGGAAAATGTATGAGGAAGATTGATTGAAGGCGAGGGGAGGCGGCGGCAAGGCATGCATTTTCAGTATTCCAAGTGGACTCCGGGCTCGACAACGGATGAGCAGCGTCTTGAACAGATGACGTCGCTGTTCAGCTATCTTGTTGTGCAAACGAGCGGTGACATTCAAGAAGCTCTCGATTGGCTCAAACAGCTTGCGGAAGAATACGGTCTTTTTGATGAGACGATGACCATGGAAGACCTCGTCAAGAAGCTGAAGGAAAAGGGGATTATCGAGGAAGCCGAAACAGGACTGCAACTGGCTCAACGTGGGATTCAACGNNCTCGTTGAAGCGGGCTCCCACTGGTGCGCACGAAACTCCGTTCACCGGGAAAGGGGTGGACAGGCTGAGCGAAACGAGAAAATTCGCGTTTGGTGATCAGCCGACAAATATTGATCTGACCTCAACTCTTACCAACGCCTTCCGTCGTGATGGCATTGACGAGTTCAACCTCAAGGAGGAAGACCTTGAGGTATATGAAACAGAATTTCAAACTACCTGCGCCACCGTGCTGATGATCGATATCAGCCACAGCATGATCCTTTACGGAGAAGATCGGATCACCCCGGCGAAGCAGGTCGGATTGGCTCTTTCGGAACTCGTCATGACCCGTTTCCCGAAAGACTATCTGGCATTGGTCGTTTTCGGGGATGAGGCAAGCCTTGTGAGTCTCAATGAGCTTCCGTTTCTGACCGTCGGCCCCTACCATACCAACACCAAGGCCGGTCTGCAACTTGCGCGCAATCTGCTCCGTCGTCGACAATATGCCAACAAGCAGATATTCATGGTCACCGATGGAAAACCGTCGGCGATCAATGAACCGAGCGGCAAACTGTATAAGAACTCGTTCGGGCTCGACCCGAAGATCGTCAATAAGACTCTTGATGAAGCGGTCGCATGTCGGCGGGAAAAGATCACGATTACCACCTTCATGGTGGCGCGCGATCCCTATCTCATCAATTTCGTGGAGGAGCTTACGAAAGCAAACCACGGTCGTGCGTACTACTCGTCGCTGAACACCCTCGGTGAGTTCGTCTTTGTGGATTATATCCGGAACCGCAGGAAGAAATTCTCAGGCCGCTGACAACCCGGCTGAGGCTCTTCAGTCTCTCTCCGCCAGACTCCGTACCAATGACCATCGGGTGACTTATCGATTTTTGAAGGGCGAATCGAGAGCTTCAGCAAGAATTCGTCCAGTTGAACCGCCAGTCATCGTGATGCCGAGAAGATGAGCAAGTGTGGGGACGAGGTCGGCAGGACTGGAGGCCCGACGATATATCCCCGGATGGATTCCACTTCCCATGAGGATCATGGGGACATGAGTGTTGTATCGATACGGATCCCCGTGGGTGGTTCCACTGTTTCCCCCCTCAATATACAACGGCTTCAGGGTGTAAAAAACTTCGCCGCTCCGTCCGGGATAATAATCTCGAAACACCATCGCAGAGAGTTTTCCCTTCTTCTTGCCACCATGAGAGAGAAGATTCCACGTCCCTGCAATGTGAGGAACGTGCCGAAGTGAATCTGCAAGAAGTTGTGCCGCACCATTTACGGAAATCGATCGGCTGAGAAGAGCCGGAAGACGGAGATAAATGTTATGGTCGATGACAGCTTCCACCCAGGTCCCGTCGCCGGAATCACCGTAGGCCCTGTCGAGAATTCCTTCAGCAGCCTGATGCACATATCCCTCTGGTACCCTCCCTGCATCCACGCCTGGTGAATGCGCCTGGATATATTCAGGGATGGGAGCGACACCGTGGTCACTCGTGAAGGCGATGAGGCAATGCCCAAGCCCCACGGTGCTATCGACGAAGGTGAAGAAGCCCATCAGGATCTTGTCCATTGCCACCGCCATTTCCAGCACCTCGTGACTGTCGGGCCCATATGCGTGCCCGACATAATCGGTGGAAGAGAAACTGACACAGAGGAGATCGGTGGTTCCCCTGCGTCCCAAATCTTCATTGAGCATGGCCTGCGTGGCAAATCCGGCAAGGATCTTCGCCCCATAGGGACTTGTGACAAGGGCGGAGTAGTAGGAAGGAGTGATGTGTGACCGGTCGTTCCCCGTGATCGGATGAGGAAATGTCCTTCCCATGCCATCTCTGTCTTCCTCATACGGAGCATTGTCGACATCGAGTTTCGCAAATGCGCTTGGGGGGA
>PMNP01000238.1:0-2281 GCA_003161755.1 Ignavibacteriota bacterium
GCCGGCAAGGTCTACCTCTACACGACCAACCCCGACATCGCGACGGGCGACGGCGTGGCGATGGCCTATCGCGCGGGCGCGAGCATCCAGGACATGGAATTCGTGCAGTTTCATCCGACCACACTGTTCAACTCCGGCACACCGTCGTTCCTCATCTCGGAGGCAGTCCGTGGATTTGGCGGCATCCTGAAGCTCCAGAACGGACAGGAGTTCATGGATCGCTATGACGCAAGGAAATCCCTCGCCCCACGCGATATTGTTGCCTATGCGATCGACACAGAGCTGAAGAAAAGGGGGGAAGAATATGTCATTTTGGATCTCCGACATCTTCCTGCCGACAAGGTGCGCGAACATTTTCCCCATATTTATTCCACCTGCCTGACGAAGTACAAACTGGACATTACGAAAGAGCCCATTCCTGTGGTCCCTGCCGCGCATTATGCCTGTGGCGGCGTGGTGACGGATGTGAATGGACAGACTTCCATTCGTGGACTGTTCGCGGCGGGGGAAGTAAGCATGACAGGAGTCCATGGTGCAAATCGCCTCGCCTCGAATTCGCTTCTCGAGGCGCTGGTCTTCTCGGGGAGATCGCTCGACGTGTCGGCTTCATTCCTGAAGGAAGAATCGCGGGCGATACCGAGCGTGGAAGAATGGGATGAAAGCGGCACATTGAATGCCGAGGAGTGGGTGCTGGTGTCGCACAATCGGCGAGAGATTCAACGCCTCATGTGGGATTACGTCGGCATCGTTCGTTCCACGCTGCGTCTTGAACGTGCGTACCGGCGCATGGGACTGATTTGTCAGGAAGTGGAAGACTTTTACAAACGCACCAGGGTGAATGACCCACTCATCGAGTTGCGCAATCTTGCGCTGTGTGGAATGCTGATCATCCGCAGCGCCATGCATCGAAAGGAATCGCGCGGTTTGCACGTCACCACCGACTACCGGCAAAGGGATGATGTGCATTTTCAAGAAGACACTGTCTTGGATTGAACGTGAGCAGGTAGCAGGTAGAGGGTANNTTCACGGTACACTGTCAACTGAACACTGTACACTGTCATCTGTAAACTGTATTGTTTCCTCAGCGCGATTCTCGTATATTACGAGACAAGTGCAGATTTTGAGGAGTACATGCAACAATCCGACATCGATAAGCCCCGCTGTCATTGCGCCGTGTTCGGCGTGTTCGGTCACCCCCAGGCATCACAACTGACATACTTCGGCCTTCTTGCGCAGCANNAAGGAAGGCTCAGGCATTGTCACGTCAGAATTCGACAAAGCCGAAGCCCGTCATCGCTTTCATGTGCACAAGGATTTTGGTCTCGTGAGTGAAGTGTATCGCGACGAGAAGATCCTGACTCAGGTGCTCCGCGGGGACCGGGCCATCGGGCATAACAGATATTCCACGGCAGGCTCGTCCAACAACAAGACGAACATTCAGCCGTTTACCGTTCAGTACCGATCGGGCAACATTGCTGTTGCGCATAACGGGAATCTTACCAACTTCCGGTCCATCCGAAAGCGCCTGCAGGATTCGGGGACGATTTTCCAGACGACATCCGACACGGAGATCATTCTCCACCTCATAGCGCGAAGCAAAGAAGAGGAGCAGCTCGAACAGATCCGCGATGCCCTTTCTCAAATTCGGGGTGCGTTTTCCCTCGTTCTTCTTACGGACAAGGGCGTTGTCGCGGCGCGTGACCATGATGGGTTTCGCCCTCTTGCGATCGGCCGGAAGGGTGACACGTATTTTGTCGCCTCGGAGACTGTGGCGTTCGATATTATTGATGCCGAGTATATTCGTGATGTGGAGCCGGGCGAAATCATCGAGCTCAACGATGAGACCCGGCGAACGGGGACGATCAGATCGTTGAGGATTGACGATCGCCCTGCGGATTGTCATCACTGTATCTTTGAATACATTTACTTCTCGAGGCCCGACAGCAGGATCTTTGGCCACAGCGTTGACAAGGTGCGCCGCAAGCTCGGGAAGAATCTCGCCAATACCCGTCCGGTCAAGCCGGCGGATCCTGAAGACAAAGTCATCGTGA
Source organism: Ignavibacteriota bacterium (assembly GCA_003161755.1). The sequence continues at coordinate 2,052 of PMNP01000238.1, forward strand.
TCAATGTTCCGGATTCAAGCAACACCGCCACGATGGGATATGTCCAGCAGACCAACAAGAACGGGGAGAATGCGCGGTTGGAGATCGGTCTGATCAGGAGCCATTACGTCGGCCGAACATTCATCCAGCCCGGACAAGAAGTGCGACTGAACAAAGTGAAGATGAAATTCAATACGGTCAAAGGAGTCCTTAAAGACCGCCGCGTCGTCATCGTGGACGATTCCATCGTG
>PMNP01000238.1:2314-2505 GCA_003161755.1 Ignavibacteriota bacterium
CACGGTAATGGTGAGGGCTATTGCACGGCGTGTTTCAGCGGGAAGTACCCGGTTGAGGTGGATAAGAAACAGAAAAAAGAAGAGAACGAGTCGTGACCACACAGGCTGACTCTGGAGAGGTGTCGCCAAGGTTTCTGACCGTGTCGAACCTTTTGAGCATCAGTCGAGCCGTTCTCATCGTGCCGTTCATT
>PMNP01000087.1:0-14728 GCA_003161755.1 Ignavibacteriota bacterium
AGGACATTCTACATCACGTTCACCCCGGCGAATACGAATCTCCAGACGGGGAACGTCGTTTTCCTGCATACCGGATCGAGCTCACCCGACACGGTCACCGTGAGCGGAACCGGCGTGGCCACGCTTCCCGCACCTCTGCTCCTGTCTCCGGCGAGCGGCTCAACCGGTCAGGCGTCCCCTGTCGCACTCAGCTGGACCAGCGTCAACGGCGCGAGCGGCTACTGGCTTGAGATGGCGACCGATCCCTCTTTCACGATGATCGTAATATACGATCCGACCCTTGTCTCCACGGGGAGACAGGTAAACGGACTTCCGCAGAACACGCAGTATTACTGGCGGGTCAGCACACTGAACGCCGCCGGGTCGGGCCTTTTCTCGCCGGCATGGACGCTCACGACTCTCCCGTCCGGAGTTGTATCGGGGACCATCAGCTTCCCCGGAGATTTGAGTTCGACATCGTACAGGATGTTCGGTTTGCCCGGCGTGGGCACCAGGAAAGTCGGAGACATTCTCTCCGGTACGCAGAACGTCGACTGGAGGATTCTGAGGGACACCGGGAAAGACACCACGTATCCCACGTATTACGAGGACCTTAATTCGGGTTCCGTCCTGAAGACCGGAGAAGCATACTGGCTTCTCCAGAGAAAGGACTTGAACATTTCACGGACGGACTCACTCCCGCCGCTCGCGCCGGACGGGACATACAGCGTCGCGCTGCACAGCGGCTGGAATATGATAAGTGATCCGTTCAGCACCAGCGTCCAGCGCACGGCTGTGATAGCGGCTAACGGTCTCCCGGCGGGGACTCTCTTCTGGGAACAGGTCGGCACGTCCAGAACTTCAAGCGGGACGACGCTCGAGCCGTTCAAAGGGTACTACTTCGACAACGACACTTTGAGCCTCGCGTTGCTCAAGATCCCTTACTCGTTCGGGACAACCGTTGCCAGACTCGCGAAGGCCCCTGTCGTTGATTGGCGCGCCGAGCTTGTGTTCGACAGCGATATCAATACAGACAGGGACAACTACATCGGGATCGCGCCAAATGCGTTGCCGGGTCGGAATGAGCTGGACCAGCATGAGCCTCCACTCGTGTTCGACGAGGGAGCCCTCTACTTCGTGCGTCCGGAGTGGGATACCAAGCACACACGGTTTGCCACTGACATAAGGGCCGCATTAGGAACCGGTCAAACATGGGACTTCGAGGTGTGGAATCCGAGGAGGGGAAGCGGCAAGATCAGCATTCTCGGACTGGAAATGATTCCAGCGGAGAACCAGGTTGTGCTTGTTAACTCACAGAACACGTCGCCCATCGACATGCGCCGGGCCAATGTGTACACGTATCAGACCTCCACGACAACAACGGATTTCAAACTCATCGTCGGATCGAAGGAGTATGTCGACAGCGAGAGCGCAAAACTGATCCCGCGTGCATACAGCCTTGCGCAGAATTACCCCAATCCATTCAATCCCTCCACAACGATTTCATGGAGTCTTCCTTCGAAGGCATTCGTGTCGCTGACAATTTATGACGTGGTAGGGAGGGAAGTGGCAAAGCTCGTCTCCAACGAGTTGCCTGCGGGGGTCTATTCTCGCATATGGAACGCCACGGGCATGCCAACTGGCGTGTATTTTTGTCGGCTGCAGGCCGGTGCCTTCACGCAAACGAAGAAGCTTCTTCTTCTTAAATAGAGCGGGATATCGCACGCCAACGGCACATCAGCATTATCATTCCTTAATGCCGACCCATTGAGAGTGCCTTACAGGCCGCCCCTATGGGCCTGCCCGCCGAAGGGCGGTTCGGCCCGCAGGCGGGGCTGAATGANNCGTCCTGTGTGATCCATCCACAAAGCCCCCAATTCATTGGCAATGGTAGATTGTCCGATGACAATTGTCGATTGTTGCCCTTACCTCTTGCTATAGCTCTCCGCTGACCGTATTTTGATGCTTCCGGAGGTCAAACCAAATGATACCAGTCAGGATATCTTGGAGGCGAACAATGAACGGGTTGAGATGGCTTTTCTTGCTCATTTCGGGTTGCATCTGCCTCTCGCTTGTCTATGCCCCTTCCTATGCACAACCTGAACTGTCCCCACGAGCCAATCTCACCGGCATACGCATCGACGGCCAGATCATGAAGTTCGCAACGAGCATCTGTCTGATCGGCCCTTCCATGATGGAGGTAAGAGAGACAGGCAGAGAAGATCAACGGTCGATTTACAAGCGCAACGGCGACAAACAAACGGTCTCCACCGAGCTTTCGCATTTTGCGCTGACGGAAACCGTCCTCGATTCCGGAGAAGGAATGGCGAGTTTAACAATCGAGGTGAAAGCGGTGGCTGACACCACGATAAGCGGGTTGTTTTTGTGCTTCGATCTTCCTGCCGACGATTACGCAGGTGCGGCAATCCGTCTCATTGACTCCACAGCGTCGCTCATCGAGCCTATTTCCCTCTTTCCCGGAAGCAGGGGAAGGATGCCCGGCTCATTTCGGATGAGGAATTTCATCGTGCAGGCCTCGGCGAGGGGTTTTCGGGTTCAAACAGCTACCCGGACAATCGAGGTGAGCACGGCCGAACCGACAGAATTCGTTCATGTGAAAGGAAACCCGCGGTTCGGCAATCCCGATGACAAATTGTATCTTGCACTGATGGTGGGACATACCATCGACGGACAGACGGGCNNACCCCTGCTCACATCAGCATTGATTTGGAAAATCCCGGCAGGCAATTTGACGGCCTCGGCGGAAACTTCCGTCTCCAGAATGAAGAACTCGATCCGAAGGTGATTGACTACTGCCTGGAACACTTGAATGTGCGCTGGGCTCGCGTGGAGTTGCCATGGCGTAACTGGCATCCGGTTGAAGGCGCCAACCCGCTGGACCGCGCGAGGGAAGGGAAGATTGATCCATCAGTTCGCAGTGCAATGGCAATGGCGCAACAGTTTTCGAAACGCCACATCCCTGTCATCCTCAGCACCTGGAGCGCACCCATGTGGGCAATCGTTGGCGAGCCGAACTTTCGCAATGAGAATGGCATTTTCGGCAACCCGCTGAATCCCAGAAAGATGCGGAGCATCATCAAATCGCTCGGCGACTATTTTGTCTATCTCAAGGAGGCGTTTGGCGTCGAGCCCGATTTGTTCTCGTTCAATGAATCCGACCTTGGCATAAGTGTTCGCATGACCGGCCAGGAGCACGCCGAGTTCATTAAGAAGCTCGGAGCGTATCTCGCCTCCAGGGAGCTCACGACAAAAATGCTGCTCGGTGACAATTCTGATGCAACATCCATCGACTTCATCGAGCCGGCGCTGACGGACCCCGCAACACATGAATATATCGGCGCAATATCGTTCCACGCATGGCGGGGATGTGATAATTGGACCTTGTCGAATTGGGCTGATGCAGCACGCCAACTCAACGTGCCACTGGTGGTGGGAGAGGGAGGGGTCGATGCGCAAGCGTTTCAATATCCCGACATCTTCAATGAGCCGGCGTTTGCGCAGAATGAAATCGACACATACGTTCGCTCGATCGCAGTGGCGCACGTCAGATCGATTCTCCAATGGCAACTGACTGCAGATTATTCGCTGCTGACTGGCGAAGGTATTTACGGGACGGAAGGACGTTTGCGCCCGACACAACGCTTCTGGAATCTGAAACAATTGGGAATGGTACCGGCCGGCTCCTTCATTTATCCTTGCAAGTGCGACAATGAGGAGATCACTTGTGCGGCCTTTGGTGATGTCGCTGATGGCAACTACGCGGTGCATATGGTCAACAACGGTGCATCACGCTCTGTGACATTGACGGGACTGCCGGAGGGAGTGAGAGAGTTCCGTGTTTACGTGACGGACAAAAAACGAGAAATGGATGAAGCGAAACGGGTGCACGTGACGAATGGTAGTGCCACGATCACCCTTGAGGGGTTCGCGTTTACAAGTCTCTTTGGCGCCACATCGGAATAGCTCCGCGTTCGCGTTTCTGCCATGTGGCTTGTGTTCCGTCTTGTCTGTTATCTGTACACCGTTAACTGTACACTGTCAACTGTCCACTGATCACTCCCGATCCACCATAGCAACGGCATCCCCATGAAAATCACCAAAGCAGTCATCACCGCAGCAGGGCAAGGTCAGCGTCATCTGCCTCTCCAGACGCTTATCGATCGGGATGGACAGCAGAAGTCGGTTCTGGGGGTCGTCATCGAAGAAGTCACACGTGCGGGGATTCATGAAACATGTATCGTCATCCACCCCAGTGATGAGGTAGCATTCCGGTCCGTTGCCGGCGACCATGCCGGCAAGCTGTCGTTCGTGTATCAGAACGAGCCGCGCGGGTACGGACATGCGGTCTGGTGCGCACGCGAATTCACGCGAGGAGAGCCGTTCCTTCACCTGATTGGTGACCATCTCTATGTCAGTACCATGGCAAAGGGGTGCGCGCAACGCGTCGTGGAGCTCGCCGAAGCGCAGTCTTGTGCCGTCTCCGCAGTCCAGGCAACACGCGAAAACCTCCTGCCGAATTTCGGCGCGGTGGGGGGAAAACGGCTTCAGGGAAGCCCCGACGTGTATGCTGTTGAGACCGTGATTGAGAAACCAACACCCACGGAAGCAGAGCAGCGCCTTGTTGTTTCCGGTCTCCGTGCAGGGTACTATCTCTGTTTTTTTGGCATTCATGTTCTTACTCCTGGGGTCATGGAGATGCTTCACCAGGAAATCACAGGGAGTGCCGACGCACACCTTGCAACAATTTCGAATGCGCTGCACCAACTGGCGCGGAAGGAAAAGTACCTGGCGCTGGAAATGCATGACCACCGGTATCACCTGGGGACAAAGTACGGGCTCCTCAATGCGCAGCTTGCCCTTGCCCTGAGCGGGAATGATCGCGATGAGATTATGGCAATGTTGATGGAAATGCTTCTCCACCGTGAGTCCCGTCCTGGTGAAAGGAAGGACGCATGAGTGTGCTGACGACGATTATTACTGCCGAGAGGAAGGAAATCCGCGATCAGGCGTTGGATGCGTACTGCAGGTCGGCTTCATTGCCGCAGTTGCTTCAGGAGTGCCAGTCGCTGGAACAGTTCCGCGTAGAGTCAAAGAATCTTTACGAACAGGTACGGGCCCTTTTTTTTCTCTACGGCATTCATCGCTTTCATATGCCGGTGAAAGAAGGCCTTGCCCCGGGAGGGTTCATTCCCTTTGCGGGATATGATGATCTTCTGCATCGNNAGCAATACAGCGCTTTTTGTCCGTCCAGCATGCGGGCGGTCCGCATGGCGGCATTTCCAGTGCGCTTGCGGCTGCTTACCGCGGTCTGGGATTCCAGACTCTTGCAAATCAGGTGCGTGCAAGTGTTCGCTCGGTGCGAGGGAATCAATGGATGTTCCGCGCCGGTCATCCTTCTGATCACCCGCTTCGTATAATTGCTCACCTCAAAGAACAATCACATGGGCGCTTTCCCCTGCTCCGGGAGTGTACGCCGGTTCGGATGGACCTCTCTCATAGTGGATGGAGCGATATATTCTTTCTGGGAATGGATTACCCGGAAGGAGCCCGGGTCTTGAACATCTCTATCGATCTCGCTGTGAGAGAGAACAAGAAGGATGCATCACCCCGGCCGCCTGTCGAAGTGTTCTTTCGTGTAATTGAATCGCCGGTCATCCGACTGGTCAGTACCGATTTGGGTGCGGTCACAGAGATGAAGACGTTTGCGGAGGTGTTCGACTTTGCCGCCGACTACCTTGGCCTGCTTAAGGCTGCAGTCATCGCCTCGGGAATCGTGCCAGCGGGCATGGAAGGGGCCGACCAGCCTCTTTCGGATCTCCTTTCCATTCTCGTGGGCCCTGGACTTGGCATTGAGATCGTAAGCCAGGTCAACAACATCCCCAAAGGCTCCCGTCTGGCGGTATCAACAACACTGCTGAGTTGTATCATCGCGGCATGCATGCGCGCAACCGGACAGATTTCGTCCGCAGCAGGCCCGCTGCTGGAAGATGATCGGCGAACGGTGGCTGCGCGTGCGATCCTGGGTGAGTGGCTCGGCGGGTCCGGTGGGGGGTGGCAGGATTCTGGAGGTGTGTGGCCTGGCATCAAACTCATCCAAGGGGTGTTGAGCAAAGAGGGAGATATTGAATTTGGTGTGAGTCGCGGAAACCTCCTGCCACACCATACGATTCTGTCCTATAAGGATGTTTCTGAAAAAACGCGTGCAATGTTGCAGGACAGCCTGGTCCTTGTTCACGGCGGCATGGCGCAGGATGTTGGCCCGATCCTGGAAATGGTGACGGAACGCTATCTTCTTCGCTCCGAAGCGGAATGGCACGCACGCGGCGAAGCGCATCACCTCTTTGATGAGATTGTCGCACAGTTGCATCAAGGTGATATTCGAGCACTCGGGACATCCGTCAACAAGAACTTCTTCGGTCCGATACAAACCATCATCCCGTGGGCTACGAATCTCTACACCGAATCAATCATTCNNAAGTGCGTGAATCATTTGGAAAGGAGTTCTGGGGTTTCTGGATGCTCGGTGGGACCTCTGGAGGTGGAATGGGATTCTTGTTCCACCCCTCGCGGAGGGAGGAAGCTGTCGTTGGCATGCGTGATATTATGTTGGAGGAGAAGAGGCGACTTGAACATGGCATTCCTTTCGGGATGGATCCTGTCGTGTACGATTTTGCGATCAACGAAAAGGGGTCCGTCGCAGAGATATTCCGTGGCGAGTCTGCCGTTCTTTCTTCACAGTACTATGCCCTAACTGTCCCGCCACTGCTACAAAAGGATCCCCGCACGATTTCCAGCTACCAACGCCACGAGCTGGAACACTTTTCCNNCTGCAACAGATTGTCGATCGAATCCTGCCAGAGGGACGTACGGATTCGTCCGGATCGGGATCCCTGAAAAATCTCTTGGAACAGCATGGATTCGACCAACTCCAGCATGAGCATATCCGGGCGGAATTGCGGGCTGGTCTTGTGGGAATGGCACAGAATAGACTCCCTGTGTCAACAACAATCAGGGATGTCGAAGAGGGGGATGTGTGGGATTCCACGACTGGATCTTCGTCAAACCTCAGGAGACTCGGATCTGATGCCTTGGCTTCTGGCAAAGTGGCCGTGTTAACCCTTGCGGCAGGGGCCGGGAGCAGGTGGACAAAAGGGGCTGGGACAGTGAAGGCACTCTATCCATTTTGCCGGATGGGAGGCAGCCACAGAACATTCATCGAGGTGCATTTGGCGAAGAGCCGGCGTGCTGCTATGGAATTTAGCTCAAGGATACCACATGTTGTTTCTACGGGCTACCTTACCCACCAACCAATCAAGGATACTCTTGCTGCCGAAAACGCCTATGGGTATGAAGGGGATATCCTTCTCTCTCCCGGGACCACGATAGGACTGCGCTTTGTTCCTACGATCCGAGACCTCCAATTTGCCTGGCAGGAGATGCCGCAACAGCTTCTCGATGAACAGGCGCAGAAGGTGCTGGAAAGTTCTCGCGCTGCATTGATGAACTGGGCTGAACAGTGTGGCGAAGCAAGCGACTACACAGACAATCTCCCAGTGCAATGCCTTCACCCCGTCGGGCATTGGTACGAATTGGCAAATCTGATACGGAATGGAGTACTTCTGCAGCTCTTCGAGAAACACCCTCATCTGGAACACCTCTTTGTCCATAATATCGATACCATGGGGGCGAATCTTGATCCGGCAATCCTCGGCCGTCACATTGAGAGCAACGCAGGAATGACGGTGGAGGTCATCGCCCGGTGGTTGGAAGACCGTGGTGGTGGATTGGCTCGGACCGATGGGAGACTACGGTTGGTGGAAGGACTGGCACTGCCGCGCGAGGAGGAGGAATTTGCTCTTACGTACTACAATTCTGCAACGTATTGGATTTCCATTGACAAGATACTNNCGCCCACCTATATCACCCTTAAGAATGTCAAGAAACGGTGGGGGAAAGGGCAGGAGGACGTATTTCCCACTCTTCAATATGAAAAGCTTTGGGGCGACATGACGACACTGCCCGAGCTTGCCTGTTCCTATATTGTCGTTCCGCGTGCACGTGGACAGCAATTGAACGAGCCGGCGCAAATGGATGGCTGGCTTAGAGATGGCTCGGCTCAATTCGTGGAATCTCTCTGTGCATGGCCGACGTAACTTGGCTAAACTTTCAGCGTGCAAACGTGTCCAAGGAATGTGTATTGTTCGCCCCTTCAATCGCTGTCACATACGAAGCTCAGATCGGGAGACCCTATGAAATACCTCATACTTGCGTGCGTGCTGGCTATCGCTCCTTTGACGTATGCCGATGAATGGCCCCGCGAAATTGCAAGTACCCAAGGATTGATCACGATGTACCAGCCGCAGATCGATTCTTACGCTGGAAATTCCATGACGGCCCGTACCGCTCTCTCCATTACCCCGGAGGGACAAACTGAACCGATGTTCGGGGCAATTTGGTTCGACTGCCACGTTCTCACGGATCGGCCGAGCAGGACAGTGAAAGTCCAGGATCTCAACGTGAAGCAAATCAAGTTTCCAAATCGGACAAAGGCTGAAACTGCCTCGATTTCTGATGCCATCGAGAAGGAGATCCCGTCCTGGGACCTGACCTTCTCGCTCGATGAACTCCTCGAGAGCCTTGAAACAGCTCAGAAGGAAAAGGAAAACGCACGTGACATCGATGTAGCCTCGCCGACAATCATTGTCATGGACCACCCCGCCGTACTTATCCTCATTGACGGGGATCCCATCCTTACCGCCATCGAAGGAACACATTTGAGAAGGGTTGCCAATACGCCGTATTTCATTGTGGAGGATGGCTCATCGGGAACGCTCTATCTGCGGGGAGGCAACGTATGGTATGCCTCAAGAACGATCAAAGGACCATGGGAACCAACAAGCATCCCACCGCAGGATGTGGTGACTCTGTCTGAACAGTCGAAGTCCGATGATACCACCGATCAGGAGGCCGCCCAAGCACCAAGCGTATCCGGATCCGGGAAGATTCCGGAAATCGTCGTCAGCACGGTCCCAGCAGAATTGATTGCCAGCGACGGTCCCCTCCAGTTCTCTCCCATCGCCGGAACAGATCTGCTGTATGCCAGCAACACGCCGAGCAAACTGTTCGTCGAAATCACATCACAGCAGCGTTACGTTCTCATCTCAGGACGTTGGTACACGGCAAAAACGTTGAATGGACCCTGGACGTATGTCTGGNNGAACTTCGCTAAAATTCCTCCGGGGTCCGATCGAGACGAGGTTCTCGCAAGCGTCGCAGGAACGATCCCCGCAAAAGAGGCTATCCTTGATGCCCAAATCCCGCAGACGGCCGAAGTAAGCAGAACGGAGGCCACGAGCCAGGTAGACTACGACGGCGACCCGCAGTTTGATCCGATTGAGAATACGGGAATGGAGTATGCCGTCAATACTTCGACGCCGGTGATTCTCACAGGAGGCCGCTATTATGCCTGCGACAACGGAGTCTGGTTCGAGGGTGCTACTCCGCGTGGGCCGTGGGGAGTATGTGTTGCCGTTCCTTCCGTGATCTACACAATTCCTCCACGTTGTCCGGTCTACTACGTCCGCTACGTGAGGGTGTACAGCTATACTCCGAACGTGGTGTATGTAGGATATACTTCGGGCTACACGGGGTGTTACGTCTATAACCATACCGTGGTGTACGGCACGGGGTATGTCTATCGCCCCTGGTATCGTCATGAGTATTATCCGCGTCCATGGACGTGGGGGTTCGGCGTTCACTATGACCCCTGGACCGGCTGGTCAATGGGGTACTCAAACGGTTGGTCGCAGCCGCGGGGATGGTTTGGTTATAATACGAGAGTCGTACGACCCGGATGGTGGGGACCCGTTGGTTATCGCCCCGCATACCATCCCTTGGCCGGACCGGTCTACCGCCAGGGGTATCATCCCGTTTATCGTCCGCTTGGCGTGTCGAGAACAGCATCGCGAACGCCTTCTGGGGTGGTGAGGCCAGCCGTGTACGCAAGACCCTCTACACTCTATGATCGCTGGTCGGCAGGAGTACGGCGGCCGACCGAAACGCCGCAGCTTCGAGGGAATACTAGACAACCTGCAACTTCGCCCCGTCCGGTGGCGCAATCTCCTCGTCCTGTGGCAAGGGACAACAACGTCTATGCTACGCCTGAGGGAAATATCGTCCGCCAGACTCCACAAGGGTGGCAGCAACGGCAGCAACACACATGGAAGGCTGCGGGACAACCTCCTGCACAAAGCGGCGTCCAGCGTGATGCACAGGTTCGTCAACGGGGAGCAGAGCGAACCTCCAGCTTCAAGAATCCACAACCTTCGCCAAGACCTCAGAATGCCGCCCCGCGGCAAAATGCTCAGGGCCGAAGATCCGAAAACAATAAAAGACAGCGATAAGGGATCTTGATGTCGTGCCTCTCCCGGCCCTAATGGTTTTCTTCACTCTGCCGATATTCTCTTATGGGGACTAGGAGGGAATGAGTCCCCTGGCAAACGGATCATTCACAGGATAGCGGAGAGAATATGGCAGTGGATGCGGTGGCACAAGGCAACAACTCGACACAGGCGCTGAATCAACTCGCACAATCTCAGACCAACACTCCGGAGGTGCAGAAGAAGGGACATAAGCATCATCATCACGGCGGGCACCACGGTGGAGGGATGGAACAGCTCGGCAGTAGCACAGATGCAGCGCAAATATCAGACAAGGCAAAGCTCCTGGCCGCATCGACCGACACGACGGCAAGTGACAGTTCAAAGAGCACGGCCTGAGGTTCCAGAACATATATTAAAGCATATGAATGTGCATGCGTGAGGCCTGGTCATCCGATCAGGCCTCATGTGCTGTACTGTGGAGCACACCGTACTTCTCACGTTGGCCAGCCCCCTCTCATTTTCCTCTCTTGCATCACTCAACCATCTGAACTATCTTTTGTCATCACGATGGATCTTCGCACCATCCAGAAAGGACCGGACACGTGTATAGTCAGGATTTCGGCATTATCGGCCTTGGGGTCATGGGAGAGAACCTGGCATTGAATATCGCCAACCACGGATTCTCGGTCACAGGACTCGATACGGATGCCAAGAAGGTGGAGAAGTTTCGGTCCGCGACTTCCGGCAAGAATGTAGTTGGCTCGGTGTCTGTACGAGAATTTCTCTCGTCCTTGAAGATTCCACGGCGCATTCTCGTGATGGTACCTGCAGGCAAGCCGGTCGATGCGGTCATCGCCGAACTCAAAGGATCGCTCTCAAGAGGCGATGTGTTGATCGATGGGGGTAATTCATTCTTCGGCGACACTGAGCATCGATTGAACGAACTCGAGAGCACTGGCATCCTCTTCGTTGGCGCGGGAGTAAGCGGAGGGGAGGAAGGGGCATTGCTGGGCCCTTCGATCATGCCCGGCGGAAATCCCGCCGCATGGCCTTTGGTGAAGAATGTTCTTCAGGCAATCGCTGCCAAAACCGACGACGGATGGGCGTGCTGTGATTGGGTGGGGAGTGGAGGATCAGGCCATTTTGTGAAGATGGTCCACAACGGCATCGAATACAGCGACATGCAGATGATCTCCGAAGCATATCATTTGATGTCGAGACTTCTTGGAATGTCGGCCGTCGAGATGAGTGGAGTGTTCAAGGAATGGAACGCGGGTGAACTGAACAGTTACCTCATCGAAATTACCTCAGACATTCTCGCGAGGAAGGATCCTCTTACCAACAAGCCTATGGTAGAAGTTATCCTCGACTCAGCCGAGCAAAAGGGAACTGGCAAGTGGACAAGTCAGGCAGCCCTCGACCTTGGTACTCCGGCGCAAACGATCGCGGATGCAGTGTTCGCGCGCATGTTGAGCGCATTGAAGAACGAACGCGTTGCAGCATCGGCAATTCTGCAGGGCCCGACGAGTTCCTTCACAGAAGACAAGCGAACTCTCCTCGAAGGCATACGCAAGGCGCTCTTCTGCTCAAAGATCTGCTCCTATGCGCAGGGCTTTCAGCTCTTGCGTGCGGCAGATGAGCAGTACAAATGGAACCTGAGCCTCGGCACGATAGCAAAGCTCTGGCGTGCCGGGTGTATCATCCGGGCCCAGTTCCTCGGCAATATCACTGAAGCCTATGCACGAAACGCCGCACTCAACAATCTCCTTCTCGATCAATATTTCTCAAGGATTGTGAACTCATATCAACAATCATGGAGAAACGTCATCGCCATTGCGGTCGAACAGGGGATTCCTGTCTCGGGATTCATGAGCGCGCTCTCGTACTATGATAGTTACCGGTCTGCACTCCTGCCAGCAAACCTCTTACGNNGTGACTATTTTGGGGCCCATACCTATCGACGGAATGATCGAGACGGAGTGTTTCACACAATCTGGAACGAGCAGCCCAAATAGAATCGTCTTCCAGCTCTCGAAGCGATCTCTCTTGTTTTGGCACATTGGCATGGATTTACCCTTCTACATAAATTTCACGCTATTGCCTAATATTCGCCATCTGTTCCCGTCCGTGCATCTGCTCTTGGTTTCCTCTTACTGAATCCTTCCCAAAACCTCTGAAATATGAGCGTATTCGGCGTCTTCCACTTGAAGTACTGATGTCTTCATTTTGGGCTTATTGGCATACTTCTGGCTCCTTTCTTCGCTGAAAGTTCTGTTTCAATAATATCTCCCGGAGTCAGGCGATCGTGCGGAATGCCAGAAAACTACAAGCTTGTCTGAGAATCATGTTTTTGATGTTGCCCTTTGTGCTCTCTTCTTCAGCGTACGCGCTTGACCCAACCAAGCAGATCTCCCAATACGCTCATGATGTTTGGCTTCGCCAGAACGGACTCCCGGGAAACGTCGTCAATGTTGGCATTCAATCTCATGACGGGTACCTCTGGTTCGGAACACCTGTGGGATTGTACCGATTCGACGGAGCCGTATTCAAACCCTTCTCAGTCCATCACGGAGATTCACAGGATCTCGACAACGTGCGCGTGCTGATGGAATCCAGAGACAGCACCCTTTGGATTGGCTCAGGATACAGCGGTTTGCGACGATTGAAGAATGGAGTCCTGACAGTGTATGGTGCGAGCAATGGTTTTTCCGAAATCATGGTCAACGCATTGCTCGAAACCCGAGGCGGAAATCTTTGGGTTGCCACTACTGACGGTCTCTTCAGATTTGCCAATGACAAGTTCCAGCCAATAGTGAGCGATCAGACGTATTTTACCTCATTTGCACAGGATTCCCTTGGAAGAGTGTGGGTTGGGACTCATTCCGGCGTCCGAGTGTATGATGACGGAAATCCCACCTTTCTATTTTCAGTAAATGCTGACGATGGACTTCCCAACAAGATCGTCAGCTCATTGCTCGCAGACCGCGCAGGGGATATCTGGATTGGCACGCACGATGGACTGGCACGCTGGCGTGGAAAGATCACAAAGGTATACTCCGGCACCAAATGGCTTCCGGACAGCCATGTCTTTTCCATTTTCGAGGATCGGGATAGAAGTATCTGGATCGGCACATTGAAGGGGCTGGCCCGATTCGTCTCGGGCACGTGGAGTTTCTACGGTGTCTCAGACGGTCTCAGCGACGCACAGGTCATCGGGATCAACGAGGACAAAGAAGGGAGTCTCTGGGCTGCGACTCTGGAAGGGCTCAATCGGTTTCGTGATGTCGACGTTAGATCGATTACCATGAAGGAAGGGCTCGGGGGGGATTACGCATCAGGTATTATAGAGACCCCTGACAGCTCCATCTATTTGTTCTGCAATCACAACCAAACCTTCACGCGTTTCAAGAACAATTCCTTCATTGTCAGCAAAGCGGACATCGGGCCTGCATATACTGCACGGGATGGCAGCCTCTGGATTGCACAAAATGGCATCCTCACGCACATCAAGGATGGCCGTCGAACGGTGTATTCGGCGAAAACCGGCCTCCCCGCGAGATGGATTTCAGCAGTCAGCGAGGACGAGCAGAGCATTATTCTCTATATCGACCATATGGGCATTCGCCGGTTCATCAACGGAAAAGTGCACCCATACTTCTTGGGCGATGGAAGTCAATATACCCGCGACGAGTATGTCTGTCAGTTTTACTACTCTCCTGAGAAGGTCCTCTGGGTTGCAACGTCGGGCGGTGTCGTTCGCTTTCAGGATGGGAAAAGCACATTGTACAAGGAGNNGGAGTGTTTGATGACAGGAAGGGAAGCCTCTGGTTCACATCACCGCATGCCGGCTTGACCCGCCTGAGAGATGGGAAATTCACGGCGTACAGTGTGAAGAACGGACTCTTTGCCAACGAAATTTATGCTCTCGTCGTCGATAACGATGGCGACCTCTGGATAAGTTCTCCACGGGGGATCGGACATCTTTCGCGGCAAGAGGTGGAGGATTTTGATTCTGGCAAATCCGACCGTCTGCACTGCCGGGTGTACACGACCCTCGACGGGATGAAGAGTGACGCATGTTTCGACGAATGGGAGCCGAGCGCTCTCAAGGCCCATGACGGCCGGCTCTGGTTCTGCACGAAAAAGGGGCCAGTGGTCATAGATCCGCAGGCGCTGCGCATCAATAAGCGAATCCCTCCAGTGGTCATTGAAGATATCGTGGCTGATGACAGTCTCCGAAATCCCAAAACGAACCTTGTCTTCTCTGCCGGAATGGATCGCCTGGAGATTCATTATGCAGCGTTAAGCTATTTGATTCCCGACCGGGTGTTTTTCAAATACAAACT
>PMNP01000087.1:14741-14888 GCA_003161755.1 Ignavibacteriota bacterium
GGTCTATCGAATGCGCGTGAAGGGTCTGCAGAATCGCGAACGCCAACTCGAAATTGTTGTCCGTGAGCGGACGCAGGAACTGGAACATCAACATTCCCTTCTGCAGGACCAGAGGGCATTCCTCCGCAAAGTCATTGATCTCAACCC
>PMNP01000189.1:0-1736 GCA_003161755.1 Ignavibacteriota bacterium
CCCCTGCGGTCGAAGCGGCGGCCCCACTGAAGGGAGAGGTTGCGGTCAACAGCCAACAACTTCCTGCGGCCGATGTTGCTGGCGCTAGCTCGAAACCGGCTGCCACCGCCGCGGTCGCTCTCTCGACTGGTTCCTGGGCAATTGCACAGGTTCTCCAGGACGAGACGTCGAAAGCGAAGGCAGACGCAGGGGGAATTGCCTATAGCACATCAAGCCAGCAATTGGAGCAAAAACGTGTAACTGATGATCGAAGGGCTTTCTTCAAATCGGCTTCCAAGAAAGCAAACGAACCCTCTCAAATGGAATCCTTGTCGCGTTCCGACTCTGTAATGCCGGCAGTCCCGCAATTGCATGGGGGAGGTTTGCGCGACGAGCGGAAGATCATCCTCAGTTTTGCTTCCCGAAGATCGGAAGAACAATCTCAAACAGAGTCCTTGTCGCTTTCCGACACTACGCTGCCGGCATTGATTCGTCAGGATTCAAGTTCCATTGTTGTCACGATTTTCATTGCTCCCTCAGACTCCGTCAGCTATGCTGGCCGTCAATTTGTGCACTGGATTTCTGAAGATTCTCTGATCATTCACGCCGGTGTGCGAAAGCTGGGACTTCGGTTGCCGCGAACAAAGTGATCCCTGCCTCGACTCCCTTAATGAACGGGCGCGACGTGCGATCCGAGTGAGCGGGATACAACTCTACGCAATGTTCAGCAGGTCACGGCAGAATTGACAGAAACTCGCGGGCTTCAGGTCGATATCTTCCACGTAGGTCGAAACGTGCATCACACAATCCTGATCCGTGCAATGAACGAGGCCAAACACATGCCCCAGTTCATGCAAGGCCTCCTTCCTGAGTCGATCGAAGGTGAGTCCGGGATCTGGTGCCAAACCGTATCGCTCGTTCTGTAGTCGATGATAGGAGACTACGGCGACGCGTCCCTGAAGTTGCGCTTCACCAAACATGTACGTCAGGATTGGGATGAAGAGGTCCTTCCAAATCACGCCCAACAGTCTGGGAGTGCCCTGTTCCGTCTGCAGACTCTCTCCTGCGAACGCTTCGATATGGTTATGCAGGTAGGTGATGATGGCTGTGGAGTTGTATTGCAGCCGCTGCCCATCGAAAAAGGGAGCGAGATTGATGTCGCACTCCCGAACGTACACCGTCGATGAAAATGCTTCCGCGTGNNTTCTCGATCTTGTGATAGAGCGTGACGCGGTCGATATCCAGAATCGACGCGCTGCGCGAGATATTCCACCCGGTCTCTTTCAGGATCTGTTCGATGTGCCGGTGCTCCATGTCTTCAAGGCGCTTTCCGTCGGCCGTTGCGGTCGTTGTTGTCTGCATGGGAAGGTGGGATCGATCGATTGATTGTCCGGTGGTGACCACCATGGCACGCTCGATGGCATTCTCAAGTTCCCTGACATTTCCCGGCCAATCGTAGGCTTTCAATGCATACATCGCTTCGGGAGTAAATCCTGTCACGTCCTTGTTCATTGACCGGGCATATCGCTCAAGGAAGAAATGCGCCAGTCTGGCAATGTNNCGGTAATACAGGTCTTCGCGGAAGACTCCCTCCTTCACCGCACGTTCAAGATCCCGGTTCGTTGCGCAGATGACGCGAAAATCCGATCGGACAATCTCGCTCCCTCCGACCCGTGTGAACTGCTTCGTTTCAATGACCCGAAGGAGATCCATTTGGGTCTTCGGATCGATATTCCCGATCTCGTCGAGGAAGAGCG
>PMNP01000189.1:1743-11267 GCA_003161755.1 Ignavibacteriota bacterium
CCACCGTCGGCCGCCTCCACTTTGCCTTTTCTGCGATATTGGGCCCCTGTGAACGCACCACGCTCATGCCCGAAGAGCTCACTTTCGAGCAGGGATTCTGTCATCGCCCCGCAGTTCACCGTCACTAGCGGAAAAAATCGCCGACCGCTTTGATTGTGTATGGACCGTGCGACGAGCTCCTTGCCGGTGCCGCTTTCTCCGCGGATCATGACCGTCGTGTCTGCCGGAGCCACCGTCTTGATGAGTTCCAGCACTTTGGTGATTTCCGTGGAATCGCCCACGATTTCATTCGCTGTCGCCATTTCGGACACGCGGTCGCGAAGCTGACGATTTTCCTGCAGCAACTCCTGTTCCTTCAGCGCTTTTTCAACAAGATGATCGAGGTAATCGGGATCGATCGGTTTCGTGATGTAATCATAGGCCCCTTCCTTCAACGCCTTGACGGCCGTGTCAACGGAAGCGAACGCCGTAATGATGATCACCACAACGTTCTTGCTGATTTCACGAACGCGTTGAAGAAGCTCAATGCCATCCATCCCCGGCATCTTGATGTCCACGAGCATCAGCGTAAAGTTACCTCCCGGCAGTTTCCTCAATGCCACCGCGGCATTTTCGGCCGAGTCGACACGGAACCCGTCTTCCCGAAACCACTTCGTAAGCGATTCGCGTNNCGCTTTTCTTCATGGACGTGCTCCTTCTTGTGCCGCCTGCGCATTGGGTAAATCTGGCTCGGCCGGCTGCCGGACTGGAAGGGTCAGGATGAAACTTGTGCCCTCCCCCAATGCTGATTTCACTTCAATTGTGCCATGGTGTGTTTCCATGATGCCGTAAGCAATGGCGAGCCCAAGGCCAACTCCTTTTCCTTCCGACTTCGTGGTAAAGAATGGTTCAAACACATGTTCCTTTACATCCTCGGACATGCCGGGCCCATTGTCACTTACCTGAATGAGCACGTGGTCGGTCTGGCGGTTGAGAGAGACATGAAGAATTCCAGAGCCATCCCGAATCCCGCTCATCGCTTCAATCGCGTTCACCATCAGCCCGATGAGCACTTGCTGGATTTGTTCGGCATCGATTTCCACAGTGTCAGCTTCGATACCCGACCAATCAACGCGGACCCCGTGCATCTGTGCATGGTGATTGACAAGGAGAATGCATCTCTCGATCAGAGGGTTCAAATGCGTCTCTTCGAACGCTATCCCTCGTTGGCGGGCAAAAATCAGGAGGTTTTTCACGATGTTGCCGCAGCGCTGGGCTTCGTCGGCAACGAGCTTGTGATCGCCGCAATATGATTCAATGACATCCGCCGGTAGCGCGGTTTTGCGAAGACGCTTGATCAGAAGCCGGGCAAACGTGAGGATGCCTTCGAGAGGATTATTGAGTTCATGGGCAACGCTGGAGGCGAGATTTCCCAACGACGCCATCTTCTCCACTTTGACCATCTGGAGATGAGCGCGCTCGAGGTCGGAGGTTTTTTGCAGGACCTTCGCCTCANNTGTGGTAATTTCTGATCGCGCCTTCGCAAGTTCTTCGATCATTGCATTGAACGACGTCGCAAGTTGACCGAGCTCGTCAAGTGCATCGACAGCAAGTTTGTGATCCAGGTTTCCCATTGACACAAGTTCCATCCCTGCCATGAGTCGCCGGACTGGCCGCCGGACCACGAGCCAGATGAATCCTCCTGACAGAGTTCCTATTAACAGTGCAGCGACTGCCGAGAGCCAAAGCAAGGTTGTCCGATGATCACTGATTCTCCGATCGATCGACGCCAGAGACATCTTCACATCAAGAACCCCGAGAATGGTTTTGTTCTCAGGATGTGCATGGCAGTCGGCATCAGAGCACAGTTGTTCATTCCTGATTGGAGTAATAAGCCCGAGGACCCTCTCTCCACCGGGAGCCGTAAAAATCCGGGTGAGGGCCTCAGTCGTCGGGTGAGGGTGTTCAAGTCCCGAAGAGGTGTGACATATGATGCATGCCTCTGCATTCAGATCAACTTTTGTCCGGAGTTCCCCCGGGGCTGTCCCGAAGACGATTTCCCCCTGCTTGTTGTAAATACGGATTCCCTCAATTCCTTGCAGCCCGCCCACTGAGGCAATAATCCCATGGACGTCTTCTCTCCGATTCTGCAACATGCTATAGCGAGTGGAACGAGCAATCAAATCGCTGACTCTCGTCGCGCTAAGGAGCACGTTTTCCATGAGGTTCGATTCTTGCACGCGAATCGTTGCGTAGGTGAGCAATCCGAGAATAACAATTTCGGCGAGGACGATCACGACGAAGAGCTTGAAGGCGATCGTCCTTGTGACTCGCGAATATGTTGAGCGAATTAGGTGCATTGGACATAGCGGAGATTTCACAAATCATGCCACTCAAGGAGAGGCTTATTATGCGAATCCTGAGCGCATTAGAGGGTGCAGGGGGGCAAAACGGGTAGTTTTTTGCGTTCTTTCCCGCAAATGCGAAGAGGTGTTGCATTTTTAAGCATTGTTGAGAAGAGGGGGAAAAGGAGGAGCGGGATGAAAACAAACGCCGAGTGCTCGATGAACTGACGAGACGCAAATCGAGTGCATAAAGAATCTGTGACGGCTATTTGGAGGCAACAGCCCGCAGGGTGATCTTCGGCGAAGNNCGACGTTGCCATGGGCACCTTCACCAAACACGTTGAAATATCGCGCCATAAAGGAAAAGGCAACGAACCCCGTCGCTGCCAAACCCAATGTAATGCCAATTTCCTGCCAGCTTGGGATGTACACCCGCGATGGCCAGTGTTCCATGCTCGTAATGGCAGTGTTCACTCTGTGGGCGACAAAGCCCGCCAACACCAGGACCGAGGAATAGAACAGGCCCGTCTTCGAGGTACGGACACGGCGAAAGAGCAAGAGACAGAATGGAGCGACAACACCCATGACGATTTCCAACAGGAAAAGGTTGCTCTGGTATGACCCTTCAAAGACGTACTTCAGAGCGTCGCGATTTATGAGATCCTGAATCCTCACAGTAAAGAACAAGGCAAGGACAACCACGATCACCCTTGCCAGATCACTGAGCAACGGAAGCTCCACCGCTCTTCCAAAAGCACGTGCAGAGAGGAACGACTCGAAAATCGTCATGCCCAGACCTGCCGCAACACATGAGATGATAAACAGGAACGGAAGGACATTCGAATACCAGAGAGGATGCATGCGGGAAGGAATGATCAGGAACAGCGACCCGAGAGACGACTGATGCAACGTCGAAAGAACGACGCCCAATATGACCAGCGGAATAGTTATTGTCTTGACAACGTTTTTTGCCCGTTCAAGTTTGAACCGCTCGAAGACGGCAGGACTGAATTCAAGGGCAAGCACGGTCGTGTAGAGCATGACGCACCATGCCACTTCAAACATTACCGAGTGGGGATTCCACATCACCATGGCATGCCAAATGGCCCATGGTCTCCCAAGGTCTGCCATGAGCCCGCATATGACAAGCACGTAGCCCAGGAAGGCCGTGAGAATTGTGGGACGAAGAATAGGCCTGAACCGCTCAAGGTTGAGGATGTAGACTGTTCCTGCGATGGTAAATCCGCCGGCGGCAAGTCCGACGCCCACCAGGATATCGATCCCAATCCAGATCCCCCAGGGAAACGTGTCAGCCAGATGCGTAGTTGCACCGAGACCGAGGGAATATCGTTCCACGGCCGACACGATCCCGCCGAGAATAAGTACTCCGGCCACCAGTTTCCAAAACGTGATCTTCTTCGCGAACAGGTCCTTCATCGTAGTTGCCTTTCAGCGTACGCCGCCTGTTTTAGCTCTTCGTTTTTCCTCCGCTCAGCGGCTTCAAATTTCGCAACGTCGTCGCGCCGTGCGGTAATCCATCTGATACCGAACAACAGCACGCTTGCAGCCACTGTGTATTTGGGAATCTGCGACAGGACACGCCATGAAAGATCGGGGATGGGCTCCTTCGGGAGATTTATCGGAAGGCCAAGCGCCTCAAAGGGAACGTTGGAGAGATACATGACCGACGTTCCTCCGGCTTCGGTCAGACCGTAGATGTCATTGATATACTGTCCAGGGTTTTCACGAATTCTCTTTTGTCCTTCCTCGATCAAACTCTCACGGTCACCGAACAAAGTTGCGCCGGTCGGACATGCCGCTGCGCATGCCGTTTGCTCTCCGCGCACCACCCGCTCATAACACATCCGGCACTTCTGGATTCTCGGCGTGAGGCTTCCCCATTCGTAACGGGGGACTTCGAAGGGGCATGCCTGCATGCAGTACCTGCAGCCTATGCACTTCGATTCGTCGTACAACACCGGCCCCTCATCCGTCTTCGTGAATGCTCCCACCAAGCAGGCAGAGACACAGGTCGGCTTGTTGCAGTGCATGCACATTCGCCGGACGAACAGTTGATCGTTGTTCAGACTTTTTACCACCGTGTAGTGGGTGGCAGAAAGTTCCGAGGCTTCTTCCTGGGGCAGGTGGTTCGCCTCCGCACAAGCAACGGCACACGAACGGCACCCAATGCACCGTGTGACATCTATCAGAAGACCTTTGGACTTTCCCATAGCCATTGTTCCCGCGCTAGTGTCTGCCCGCGGCAGCCTGATTTCCAGAACCCGGCGCCGTGAGGAATTGCAGTCCGAACTCCTGCCAAACTCCCTGGTCAAACGCCTTCAGCACGCCATCGATGGGGACTCCCCCGTCTTGCATCAGGGCGTACCCGCGTGCAACGCTCTGACCAAGGAAAAATTCGCGGGCCATCGCAGCCTGGGCATTCAGCCAATCGTTCGCTTGCGCAGAAACAAGGGGGCGGAACGTCGAGTGCTGATTGATCGACAACTTGAAGAGCCAGCCAGCGCCGTAAGGATCCCCCGCGGCGGAGGCTGGATGATTCATGATCTCTGTATTCACCTCCACCACCCTGCCACCAACGGGACTGGTGAGAAAGAACGACCTTCCGTGATCTTCCATGAGGATGCCATCGGCGTACCGACCTGCATCGGGTACGACAATGCGTTCCACACTTCCGAAAAACTTTGCAACGAACTCGTCCAGCCCGACAACAGCGACGTCTTCCGACTCATGTCTCACCCAGGTATGGTTCAATGCGAGTTCCGCGCCGGACGGAATGCCTGTTTGCGTTCCCGCGATCGCGTTGACCCGGTCCCGAACAGCCGTTCCCACCTTCCTGAGCCGCATTGAATGGACCACATGGTCAGCAGCCAGAAAGAACACAATCATCGCAAGGACTAGGATAACCGTCATGGTGGTTCACCTTTATCGAAGAGTCGTGAGATCGACGAGAAAGAACTCCTTTACCAGTCCCGACCATTCTTGATCAGAACATTTTTCTGACAGATCACGCACAAGTTCTCCGCCATCTTGATACAGCAACGCCGGGGTGCCGGAGAAGAACTGATGGAGCTGCAGCCGTATCGCCTCTTGCCATTGCCGGGCTGCTTTTCCCGTCAGAAGATTGTTGAGCTCCGAACTACGCCGATGGGGCTTAATCCGAAGTAGCCAGCCGTCGCCATACGGGGCGGAGTTGACGAGACCAGGATTTCTCATGGCCATTTCGTTTTTCTCAACCACACGCCCGGACACCGGACTGACGATGGGGATGATGCGATTGCCATGACAGAGCTTCCAGGCCACGTCTCCCTGTTTCAAGGATCGAAGAAGTCTTGGGAGTCGAAGCGCGTCAACCGAGCCAATGATCGACTGGGCGAACTCATCCACCCCCACGATGACATCTCCATCTTCTGTCTCCCTCACCCATGCATGACCCGGGTGGACATACCTCTGTACCAACGCCGGAACGACCTTTTTCCCCGCCTTCTTTGGCCGGAGCAACCCCGCTCCGATCAGAACCGCAGCTGTTAGCAGAGCCATGATGATTGACATTGCTTTACCCTTCCNNCCTTCCTCAATAAACCCTAAGTTGGGCGTTTCACTCAATATCATGTCATATTGCAAGAACTCTGCCAATTCCGATATTTCAACACCGCTGTCGGGAAAATCCTCTTAACACCTTGTCAACCAGCTAATTGCAGACTTCACGCACTTCTCCTCCAATCTCAACAAAAAATGCTCGTAATGACGGTTTGTTGACAAATACAACATCGCCTCCACACTCAACTCCGTGATACGAGCATAATCCATGCCACATCAAGATGTTACATGATTGTTGATTTGTGCTACATCTGCTGATGCATTTACTTACACAAGTGACCAATGATGCTTGTATTCCTCAAATTTGGAGGAAAGACTTGGAGCCTGCCATGACTTTCTGAAGAGAAATCGACGCCCATTCTCCTTTTCAAGACGGCTTGGTCTCGCCGATAGGACTTCGGCAGTTTTTCATCGTCGCCCAGAAAGTCATGTGTCTGATGCATCACTTAGATCCCCTCCTGCAACAGCGCTCAGTGAAATAACCATGGTCTTTGGCATATGGGATGCTGTAAAAGAGTACAAAATATGGCATATTCACTTACGTGAAGCCATCAGAATACGGTGGCAGACAACAGATCTTTCTTTGGGCGAGGGAACCATGTCGGACTATGTCATCAGCCTTCTTNNCAGGTTAAAGCTAAGAACCCTGCGGAACCGGAGTTTCATCAGGCCGTACAGGAAGTTGCAGAATCTCTAGAGCTTGTCCTCGATCGGCACCCTGAATACCGAAGTGCCCGGATTCTCGAGCGCATGGTGGAACCTGATCGCGTGATCATTTTCCGTGTTCCGTGGATGGACGATCAGGGCGAGTTTCAGATCAACCGTGGATTCCGAATTCAGATGAACAATGCCATCGGCNNTTCTGCCAGAGCTTCATGAGCGAACTTTTTCGTCACGTGGGTCCGACCATTGACGTTCCGGCTGGCGACATAGGAGTTGGCGCGAGAGAAATCGGTTACCTGTTCGGGCAGTACAAACGGTTGACCAGGGATTTCTCTGGCGTCCTCACGGGAAAGGGGCTGAGTTGGGGAGGNNCTCAAGGCAACAGAACTTGGGGCGAAGGTGGTAACACTTTCTGGGCCCGATGGATTTGTCTATGACAAGGAAGGCATCAAGGGAGAGAAGATTGATTACATGCTCGAGATGCGTGCCAGCGCACGAGACCGGGTTCAGGACTTCGCGGAGAAATTCAAGGTCCCGATCTTTCCGGGAAAACGACCCTGGGGTGTAAAAGTAGACGTCGCACTCCCATGTGCAACACAAAATGAACTGAATGAAGCTGATGCCCGTGAGCTGCTCAAGAACGGTTGCGTTTGCGTGTGCGAGGGAGCCAACATGCCGACGACGCTCGAGGGAGTCAAGACTCTCATTGATGCGAAGGTCTTGTATTCCCCTGGCAAAGCATCAAACGCCGGCGGAGTTGCAACATCAGGTCTTGAAATGAGTCAGAACGGCATGCGCCTCACCTGGCCAAACGAAGAAGTCGACCTGAGGCTGCATCAAATCATGAAAGAGATCCACAAGACATGCGTGGAGACAGCCGAGAAGTACGGCACCCCAGGGAATTACGTCAATGGAGCAAACATTGGCGGCTTTCTGAAGGTGGCGAACGCAATGCTTGATCAGGGATTGGTGTGAATCATGGATTTGTTGGCCTCGGACGCCCTCTCTTTGAGATGGTTACCGCAGGGCCGTGCTTATTGCACATCGCGAACTCCTCTTGTTTGTTGATCCAGGATGACAGACCCTCAGGGGACTCCCTGAGGCTTCATGCACAGTTCAAAGGCAATCCTATCCGATGAGCCGCATCGACCGAACGGAAATCGAGGACATTTATTCCTACCGGACCCAGGGCTTTCAGAAGTTGATGCCCCATAAGATCCGCGATGTTCTCCTCGTTGCGAGTCTTTACGACAATTACCTATTTGAAGAGGATGGGCGTCTTTACGAATTGATTCGCGAGGAATCCCACACGCTCAGTCTCAGCTATCCTCCCGAAATTACGCACGTCACGACCGGATCTGAAGCCCTCGAATTGCTGTCAGCCTATACATTCGACCTGGTCATTACCACGCTCCATATCGAGGATATGCATGTCATCCGGTTTGCACAGATGGTCCGGGAGTCGGGTCTCAATCTTCCCATCATTCTGCTTGCCTACGATAACCGGGAGAAGAAAGAAATTGTCGCGCGTTATGATACGTCCATCTTCGAGCGGATCTTCATCTGGCAGGGGGATTTCCGGCTTCTCATCGCAATAATCAAGAGTGTCGAAGACAAGCTGAACGTCGACCATGATACATCAACGATGGGGGTTCAGTCCATCATTCTCGTGGAAGACAACGTCAAATTCTACTCATCGTATCTTCCAATCATCTATTCGGAAATCCTCCACCTTTCCCAGCGGTTGGTGCTGGAGGGAGTCAGCCTCACGCACAAGCTCTTGCGACTGCGTGCACGCCCGAAGATACTGCTCTGCACAACGTATNNAGTTTTATGAAAAATACCAGGACACAATCCTCGGGGTGATTTCGGACATCAATTTCCTTCACAACGGGGAGAAAGATCCGGAAGGAGGAATACATTTTGCCCAGGCCATCAAAGAGCAACACGAGGATATCCCCATTCTGCTCCAATCGAGCAACCCTGAATTTGAACAGCGCGCACGCGCAATGGGAGTTTCTTTTCTGCTCAAAGGATCCCCTCTCCTTCTTCATGAGCTGCGGGAGTTCATTCTGTCCAACCTCGGATTTGGCGATTTTATTTTCCGCACTCCCGACGGTCGTGAAATGGGAAGAGCCAGAAACCTGAGGGAACTCGAGCAGAAGCTGCACACTGTTCCCGACGAATCGATTCTATACCATGGGGGGAACAATCACTTTTCGAAGTGGCTGAAGGCACGCACGGAGTTCACGTTGGCGCATAATCTCCGACCGCGCAAGGTGACCGAATTTGCTTCTGTTGCTGATCTCCGCAAGGAACTCATCCGGGCACTGGGGGAATACCGCGAGTCACAACGCCGGGGCGTCATCACGGAATTCGACAAATCCTCATTCGATCCCTCAAGCAGTTTTGCGCGGATCGGCGGCGGTTCGCTCGGGGGAAAAGCGCGCGGCCTCGGCTTTACCAACCAGCTGATCAGCACCTACCATGTGCGCAGCAAATTTCCCGGCGTCGAGATTACCGTCCCCTCTGCCGTTGTGCTCGCGACGGACGTGTTTGACAGGTTCCTGCAGGAAAATCAGCTTGAGACGTTTGCACTCAGTCCTCCCGACGATGAGGCGCTTCTTCGCAGGTTCCTTGAAGCTTCTTCCTTTCCCACGGATGTACTGCATCGGCTGGCGGAATTTCTTGATCTCATCCGAGAACCGCTTGCTGTACGGTCTTCGAGCCTCCTGGAGGATTCCCAATATCAGCCGTTTGCAGGGGTCTATGAGACCTACATGTATGCCAACAATGATCCGAACCCCGACGAGAGACTTCAGCAGCTTCTCCGGTGTATCAAGCTGGTCTACGCGTCGACCTACGCAAGTGCAGCCCGCAATTATATGAAGGCGACGTCGTACCGGTTGGAAGAAGAAA
>PMNP01000020.1 GCA_003161755.1 Ignavibacteriota bacterium
AGCTGGTACTTGCTGTTATTATAGTAGCCGCTGATGAGCTGCGGATCATTATAATTGATGTTGTCTGCTACATAGATCAGCATGTGGTCAAAATCCAATGCATTGGACATGTTGACGGTGTCTCCCAGAATCCTATACCTATCTGGAACCACCTCTCCATTGCTATAGTTGTTCGTATCGACATTGATGGTGCTCATATACTCATTATCAGGATCCTGTCCGCTACTCTTCACGATGGTATCCTCGCCGACCCAGTTTTGATTGACGAAGATATTGTTGATGATGAAGCTGATATGCTTGTAGGGGGAGTTAAGCCAGTACTTTTTGTTGTTGAGGATGGTGTTATGATTGATGAATTGGAAGTCCGTTAGCTGCCGCTTCTGGAGAAACGTCAGGCCGCCCCCGACAATGGTATTGTTTTCGATCCACATCGTATCGATGGGATGCGTGCATTGAAATATGCGCGAATTCCACCACTGGTCGGGATTAAACAGATTGCGGAAATAGGAGTTCGTGATACGAAACTTCGCTCCGTGCGGCCATCCGCCGATGGCACCGAGTTCATCGGAGCAGTCAAACAAGTCGATGCAGGAGAATTCGAACAAGCAGTTGTCGATCNNGACGCCAATGATTTTGATGCTGCCATAGACCATGTTCGTGCCGATCGGCGCACCTGGCAGCGGGTCCATAAGGATAACGGGCTTTTTCGTTCCGTTGATTGAGGGAACGCCGACAATGATCAGCGTGCCATCCGGATCGTTGAAAAAAATCGGCGCCCGCTGAAAGTAAACCTGGCCCTGATTTAGCGCGTAGACGCGAACGNNCAGCTGCATTAGCGTAGGAGATGTTGCCAAGCAGCGTTGTGCAGGCAAACAGATACAACAGTTTTCGGGTATTCATGGGAACCTCCTGATCGTCATCCTACCGCTCCCAAAACAAAATTGCCTCTTCTGCCCGGCCGCGGCAAAAAGAGGCTATTGGTATAGATGACCTTCCCCAAACGTCTCCTTCTACCACATGCCATGGACGCATGGAACGGCATCGCACCTGAAGTTACTCCGTCTCATGCGCAAAGTCAAGGGCAGGTAAGATGTCAATGATCATGACGCTNNGGTTTTGGGGGGCAAGAAGGATGCCTACAGTTCCTCGACTTACCGACTGCTGCCCGACCCCTTTTCAGTAACAAATCGCATCAATCCTGTGTTTTGCATGGTAGAGAATTCCCGCCGCTTGCCGCAATCGCTCTTTGCAGGTTTGCTCAAGGAGGAAGCGATGAGAAAGTATCTCCTAGTTGCTCTTGCAGTGTTTTCCTGCTTCGTGCACCCCTTATTTCTGCATGCCCAGTGGGTTCAGATTGGAGATCCGCTCTGTGGCGCGGTGTATACCATTACTGCACTGAANNCAGACTTCAGCAGGCGCCTATCGTTCGGTCGATAGCGGACTGACGTGGTCTCCGCTGGCCCCAACGCCGGGTGAAATTCAGCATTTCATCGCTGTGGATACCAAGATCTTTGCGGGCACCGTCAGCGGTGTGGTATACTCCTCCGACGAGGGCCGGACTTGGACCGAAGTGAACGCCGGCCTCAGCAACCTCTATGTCTGGACCCTCGTTGCCTCAGATAGCAGCCTTTTTGCCGGGACATTTGGCAACGGGGTCTTCCGCTCCACGAACGGTGGAGAGTTGTGGTACCCGGCCAACTGCGGGATGGAGGACGCCATCATCCTCTCATTGGCAGTGAGCGGAAAGTATCTCTTTGNNGGTGGTAGAAGCTGGATCCAGACCCACTTGCCAAATCCGCTCGGTGCTCCTGTAGCTGCTATGGCCGTCCTGGGGAAGTATGTTTTCGCCGGCCTGCGGGATGGTGGGATTTACCGCTCGAGCGACCATGGAATGACTTGGGGAGAGGCAGACACCGGCATAAGCAACTTTGGAATTTCCGTTCTCGCTACGTCTGGCTCGCATATTCTAGCAGCCACAGATCACGGCATATTCTGTTCGGCCGATTCCGGATCACGCTGGATACAAAGAGGGTTAGCGAATGTTTCGGTAAGATCCTTTGCTGTACACGGTCACTCACTCTATGCCGGTACAAACTCCGGCATGTTCGTATCATCCGACGATGGCGCCACATGGACTCGCAAAGGCTTCGGTAGCGCCTACGTCTATCAGGTCTTTCCCGTCGATTCGATCCTGTATGCAGTCACCCGCGAAGGGNNTGACGAAGTCGATGCTCTTATTGCCGCAGGTTCAGATCTCTTCATTACGGTCTTTGGACAAGGGATCTATCGCTCAACAGACAATGGGAGAACGTGGTTTTCCACCGGCCTTCCGAATAGCTATCTAAACGGGCTCATAAAGCTCCAAGACACGCTTTTCACCTGGAGCGGTAATGCCCTTTTTAAATCTACTGACCATGGTGCAAGCTGGGTGGATATCCATGCAAGTTTGCCGCAATGTGAGATTGGGATACTTGTGGCTACAGACAGAGGATTTTACGCGGTCACGAGTGCCGGCGCCCTCTATACTGCTGACGGAGGAAGAACCTGGACCGGGGAGCCACCGATGGTGAGAGACGAACCCTCACCCCTTGTCCCTTCAATCTTAACCCTCCTTCCTGCGGGCGACCTGCTGCTTGCCGGAACAACCATCGGAGTTTACTCTTTGGATGAGACTTCTTCATGGTGGCAAAAGACTCAACTTGCAGCGAACTCTGTTCTTGCTCTTGCCTCACTCGAAGACATGGTGATTTGCGCGGTCGTCGTGGATAACGGATTTTATCCGCGGTTCTATATCTCACATACTGGGGGAGCAACATGGCAAGACGTCAGCGAGGGCCTTCCTAACACTGATCTTACCAATCTTTGGACATTTAGCTTTGCGTCTGCTGGCGGTTTCCTCTACGCTGCAACCGACCATGGCATCTGGCAACGACGGTTGTCGGAGTTGCTCACCAATGTTGGCCTTTCAAATAAAGATTCTCC
>PMNP01000052.1 GCA_003161755.1 Ignavibacteriota bacterium
AGATACCCCCTTCTGGCCGAGGGCTTATAATTGTAATAGCATGGCAGGTGCCCGGCAGACCGCGGGATGGAGATGGGCAATTTTCCCCCCGGATTGTAGTCGCCAAACAGAACATCGGCTACTGCAGTGCCTGATTCCTGACCCAAGTACCAGCATTCCACAATTGCCGGTATGTCCGTTTGCAGCATGGTGATGGAATTCGGTCTGCCATGGATAAGCACTACGNNCCTGTTTTGACGATTGCTTCGACCAGATCATTCTGCATCCCGATGAGATTCAAGTTGGCGCGATCGCCCATGTGAGTTTTGTTCCACGCTTCGCGCGACGTCTGCTCATTGCCACCCAAAACAAGAATGACAGTATCCGCCTTTTGAGCTACAGCAACAGCCTCAGCAATCGATCGTCGATCATCCTCCGGGTCAGGGAATGTTATCGCATCTTCGTTCCATGATCCGCCAACCGTAATCCTGCATCCTTCGCTATACACGACGTTCATGTCGCTCCCGACCTTGTTTCGTATGCCCTGCAATACGGTGGTAGAGTATTTTGGTTCCCCGCTGTAGCCTCCCAACAGTCGGCNNGATCACAGCAAGAGTGGAGTGTTTCTTCAGCTGAAGAGGAAGAGCGTTCCCGTTATTCTTCAAGAGAGTAATTGTCTCGTGAGCGGCACGCAAGGCAAGCGCTCTGTCCTTTTCGAGTGTCGTGTCACGTTGAATCAACTCCGGATCAACATAGGGATCTTCAAACAATCCGAGTTGACATTTGTACGTCAGGAGGGTGGCAACCAATTCATTCACAACCGATTCGTTCACTTTGCCGCACCGCACCAGCTCGATGAGATGAGGATAACAATCAGGATCCGGTAACTCAATATTGACCCCTGCCTGTACGGACAGCATCGCGGCGTCAACCTTGTCCTTGGCCATGGCGTGACTTNNAATGGCATAATAGTCCGATACGACATATCCCTGGAAATTCCACTCACCGCGCAGGACATCCTTCAACAGCCATCGATTTGCATGCGATGAAACACCATCAATTTCATTGTAGGATGCCATCACGCTGAGGGCGTTGGCTTTCTTGATAACTTCCCTGAATGGATAGAGGAATGTATCCCGCAAGAGACGTTCAGAGACATTCACAGGGCCACAATTGATGCCGGACTCCGGTTGTCCATGTGCGGCAAAATGTTTCAGCGTTGCGATAATCCGATTCTTGTTCTTGNNGCTTGAACGTTCCATCACCTTGAAAGCCTTTGACCGCAGAAATTCCCATCTGCGCCACGAGATAGGGATCCTCCCCAAATGTCTCTTCCACCCTGCCCCAACGAGGATCACGGGCGACGTCAACAACAGGCGACAACGCTTGATGTGCACCTCGGGAACGAGTGTCTTCTGCAATGGCCGTATAAATTTCTTCCAGGAGGGCAGGATTAAACGTAGACGCTAAACCGATTGGCTGGGGGTAACTGGTGGCTTCCTTTGCAGCAAGGCCGTGCAAACACTCTTCATGAAAAATCACTGGAATACCCAAACGAGTTTCTTCAACGAAATATCTCTGCAGCGCATTCGCGGCATTCGCCATTTTACGGGCGGTGAGACCTTTTGCGCTGTCGGACAATCGCGNNAGCAAGGTTTTTAAGGTCTACGTTCCCCGCATTGTCGAACAGCAGCGAGTTCTTCTGTCCCCAGATACAAAGCATCTGCGCTGCCTTTTCTTCCAGGGTCATACGGTGAATCAGGTCGGCGACGCGAACCTCAATCGGCAATTCTGCATTCTTGTACTGCGGCGCGTCCTCTAGTCCTGCTGAGTTTTGGCTTTCATGTTCGGTCGACATTTTCACATCCTATACTCGCAAGGTGAGACTGTTCGTTTCTTCATTCCAAAGCCACAATTCCTGCAATATCAAAAACATGTCAGTCATGAGACTTCGTGAACGCAATCCGATAACAC
Source organism: Ignavibacteriota bacterium (assembly GCA_003161755.1). The sequence goes on from PMNP01000052.1 coordinate 1,954, forward strand.
ACTGCATCTGAAGACGGATAGTGAGGGGAGGANNGAGGATTCGATCTCCAATGCGTTGTTCTTCTGTGCCCATGTGATGCTTTCAGTGCTTCCTAACAATTCCACTTTGGCGACCACACCGCGCCCCGCCATTGTGGAGAGAGCCGCGATAGACACCCTCTCCTGTGGAACATCCAAAAGGAAAGCATACACAACACCATTCTTTGATGTGAAGCGAATGTCTTTTGCTGTATAATGGACAGGCTTCGACTCGCCAAAAGTGCCCTCTGAAGCATGTGTGGGACCTTCTTCGGCGACTTCCCATGGACGGGTCCCATAAATCCCTTCGCCATTGATCCTAAGCCATGTTCCCACTGACAGCAAAACGTCGGTCTGTTCCTTTGTGATTGTTCCATCAGATTTAGGGCCGATATTGAGCAACATATTGCCGTTCTTGCTTACGATGTCAATAAGCATATCAATGAGTTCATTGGGAGTCTTATTGTCTTCGCCATCAATATAGCCCCACGATTTCTTCCCAATGGAAGTATCTGTTTGCCACGGCAATTGTTTTGCTGCTTTACTGCTGCCGCGCTCGATATCATACACCGCAACGCAATCGGGATATGCCTGATCCTTGAAATTGATAACCACTTCTTTCCCCCAGGCCTTTGCATGGTTATAATAATACGCCGCAAATGTCTTTCTGTACGGTTCAAGTTCAGGTTGCCCGATATACCAATCGAACCAGAACACCTGCGGATGATACTTGTCAACGAGTTCACAACAACGCAGTAGCCAATCGTTCATGAATTCCGGGGACATGGGTACTCTGTCTTTGGCTTCAAAGGGATTGAACTGTGTTGCGGGACCATAAAAATCCGCGAAGGCTGAATCGCTCACGTCAGATTTGATCTTCCGCCCTTCACCCATATACCACCAATGTTCGGCGCGATGCGATGAGAGCCCGAAGATCANNAACGTCGCGTTTTGGCCCCATGGCGACAGCGTTCCACCGTGAAAGACCAGTATTGTACATCGCAAAGCCATCGTGATGTTCGGCAACAGGCACAACATACTTTGCTCCTGCCTTCTTGATGAGCTCAACCCATTGGTTCGCATCAAAGTGCTCGGCTTTAAACATGGGAATGAACTCTTTGTAACCAAAGACATCCGGAGTGTTATACGTTTTTACATGGTGCTGGTAATAGTTCAATCCCCATGTGACCGTATCGGAGTACATGAGCCGCGGGTACCATTCGCAGCCAAATGCAGGAACACAATACACGCCCCAGTGAATAAAAATCCCGAAGNNTCCGGACATCTGTAGTGTGATAACGATTCCCATGTTGGCTGATACGGAACTTCAGGAGGTTGTGCTTTGCTGACTATTGCATTGCTGAACACGAGTGCCACGATGATGGAAAGCACAGTTCTTCTCATGATACCATCCCCTGGCAAATGGCGGCAATGAACTACTTCACGATAAAGGTATTGAACGACTTTGGCTGCAATGTTGCAGAAAAATAGCTGTTCCGTATTTTGACATTTACGGATTTGGCCGCATTGTCGTGGTTGCAGGTGACAACCACTACTTCTCCGTCGGCCTTGACAAATGCAACAATGTCTCCAAAACCACCAACGGTCTTAACATTCACGGAACCCGGTGCTACAACACTGCTGAAGTGCTTGAAGGCATAATATTCGGGAGTGTACGTTGCCTTCCGGGACGCTTTGTCAATTTGTATCAAGGCATTTTGATTCCAGCCCCAGCTGCTGGTTCCTTTGTCTGCAAGAATCATATTCCAATACGTGTAGATACTTACCCCTCCATTGAGATACACCCTCATGAGATCAAAAAGATGTTCTGCATCCTTCCAGGCGAAATCCCCATTGCCGCATTCCGATTCGGTTTGCGCCAATTTTACCCTCGGGTACTTTCTGTGCAATTCATTGACGATGTTCTTCCCTTCCCATTGTATGCCAACCCCGGCGATGTATTGCATTGCTTCAGGTGACGATAAGACCGTATCGAAATTCGCCATGACATCGTTATTCCATGTACCCAACCAGAGTTCCGTCTTCGGCAATTCCTTCCGGAAGGTTGGCCCCAGATACTTGGCAAGAAACCCGCGCATGGCAGATGGTGTCCACGAACAATTGGGCCATTGGTTCAGCGTATAGGGTTCATTTTGAAAATGCACGGCGTAGACATTGATGCCTTCTTTTTGATATGCCTCCACGAATTTCGAAAGATATACTGCATACGCTGAGAGATATTTTTCGTCCTGAATAAATTGGTCGCCGGAAAGCACTTCATTCTCAGGTTTCAAATCATTATGATCGCCTCGTTTATTAGCATAATGTTTATTGGTTTTCATCCAAACCGGCGGGCTCCATGGCGATGCCCACAATTTTAGAGCCGGTTGATATTTCATTGCTTCCTTTATGTAAGGAATTAAAACTTTTCGATCGCGGTCAATACTGAAATATTTCATCTTGAAATCGCCGGCAGAATCGTCAAGCGAGTACCAGTTGCGGGCATAATCGTTTGCTCCGACAGGTATTCGACAAAGTGTAAATTTCAACCCTTCTTTCGGATCGAAGAGGGCTTTCAATACGGTTTCCCGATCTTCCGGGTTCAATACTTGCAGGGCATCCCAGCCTAACTCGTTAAAGCACCCTCCCCAACCATCGATAGTCTGATGCTTTTCACCAGGCAGAATTTCAGCATCAAACGCTGCGGAAGAACCGGCAGATTTCAGTCGAAGAGCTTCATTGGTACACCATAGGTTCTTCCCGGTGCTGCTAATCCACCATACGTTTTGAGCACATGCCAGATGGTGGAGGAAAAGGAACACTGCCCAACAGATCACTTTTGTTTTCATTTTCCAAGCATTTGATAGTTGAACGAATCCACATCAACGAACCCTGCTTCATTCAGCCTATTGTAATTATAGATGCCCAAACGTGTTCCACGGTAAGAAGCCCATGTAAGTTGCGATGGTTCCCCATACCCGACATAAGTCTTGTCATCGAAACTGTATTCACAATTGCATCGTCCGTCAAAGTCGGCTCTTAAGCGAAAATGCATTGTTATCGTTTCGTTTGGGACAACGACATTACTGAGCGTCAAGGTCGTGTTGCTATCATTCATCCCCCGCTTGTAGACAATTCTTTTCACATTATTGTCCATGACAACGCCCAACGACGAGAAGCATTTGCCCCCATCGTACTGGCACAATCCGGCTTCCTGGCCGTTGACCATTCCCTTGATATCGAGTGCAATTGATGCCACGCTGGTATCGCAACGGTAATAGCGTTGACCGACAGTGTTTCCCGCTGTAAAGAAGTTGTTAGCCTCCAACGGCTTGAACGCGTACAAGCGCAAGAAACCGGGACGCTCGGTAAGCGACCACTTATCAGCTCGTGGCTGATGGTTCCATTGCCATTGCATACCAAGTTTGGAGGTGGAAAAGTCGTCGGATGTTTGCATTCTGATTGATGCATCGTCCAAGCTTGGTTTCTTCCCTTCCCAGACCATCTCGCCTACGCCATCATTATCAACATCTTCGCCTATGACCGGCCAATCGTCTACCCAATGCATGGGGAGTAGGCTGAGGAAACGACCCGAGAAATGCCCCGTTCCGTGGTGCGTTATGAAGTACCAGTCTTTTCCGTCTGGAGTATCGAGCAATGAGCCCTGGTTTGGTTCGAAGTCTTTGTCAAAGCCCTGTGAGTGCAGAATTTCCCTTAGTTCGTAGGGTCCGTAGATGTTCTTTGATCGCAACAATACAGGAATGCGCGGACGAAAGCCATCAACGTTGCGCACTTCGCTAAAGAAGAAATAGTAGTAGCCATTGCGTTTGAATATCTTATTGGCCTCCGACGTGCGATAGGGATGAGTAATATGTCCCCCAATGATATCCAGGTAGTTCGTGTTCACTGATGCTTCAGAGATGCGGCCATCAAGTAATTGCTTTCCATTGGGACTCATCCTGAAGATACGCGGACACCATTCGTACTTTCCAAAATTTGAAGCAATGATATAGGCATTCCCGTCATCATCCCAAAACGGACAGGTGTCATCCCAGCCGTATCCATTGAGCGGATGACCTTCCATGTCAATCATTTGCGCAACGATCCATGGTCCTTCGGGGCGGTCGGCAGTCGCAACGAACCAACCATTCTTTTTCGTCGTAAAATGGCAATAGAATTTATTGTCGTGCTTCCTTATGCTCCCCGCAAATATTCCTTGATCATACCCTTTCATGCTGTTCCAGTTAAGCTCGGGGCTCAAGGCTGAAATATCGGAGACGACATGGCCAATGATTTCCCAGTGTACGAGATCTCTTGAGTGTATCACCACCATGCCGGGCGACTCCTGCAAGGTGGACGAAATGCCATAATACTCAACGCCCACACGAATGACATCGGGATCGGAATAGTCACCTGCGAGCACGGGGTTTCGAAATGTCCCATTGCCCTGATCGCCCCACCGGGAGGTATAGGTGTCTTGAGCATCAACTGTGAAACCCGAAAACGTCAGCAAGATGACAAGGAGTGTTTTCACGATAATTGTGACTAGGGATATTGAATGGGACGGGGTTTGCGTGTACAGGACCCCCAGGTTCAAGTCGTTCAATATCTTTTCAATGTTTATGTTCACGACATTCCAGAATAAATCCATAATGATATGGTATGTTTCCCGGATTCGTGTACTTTTCCATGGTTGGCGCGCCCCACGAATCATCACCGCCAACTCCGTGAATATTCAAATCAATGTTGAGGTTGATAAACTCTCTTCTTGGCAAATCAGAAGGACGCCGCGCTTTTTCGAGATCATCTTCGGTGTACGGCCACGCACGGAAACACAAGGGTTGCAACCCGCTGACCTTAATCACGTTACCATCGTGATCGACCATGGAAAACCATCGGACATCGCACCGATTGGCATTGTCCTGCGGAACGGCATAGTTGGTAACAAAATTCTCCAACTTCGACTCATGTAATCCTATGAGCGCCGCTGTTTTCCTGTCGGGATAATTCTCAAAGGGTCCTCGTCCATACCATTGCACAGAATTGAATCTCTCCGGGATACGGATTCGCATACCGAATTTTGGTATTTTCGGAATAGTATCGCTTTGGGGCTGGTAATCGGCTTCCACCTGTATCTGTCCACGACCATTCAATGAATACTTCACCGTGTAACCTGCTCCAATATCAGGCAGGCGCATGCGGAACTTGACGGTCGCCAGTCCGTCTTGTTTCTTGACATCAACATCTTCTACCACGCGGTTTGATGCTGCAGTTCTCCATTTGCTCAGCGTGGTATTGTAATTGCTTTGTTGTTGATTGTTGTTGGCTGGTTTCCAGAAATAGGGTTCCAAGGCACCGCGCAGGAGTTCCGAGTTGTTTTGCACCCAGCTGGTCATGGCCCCTGTAGCTTTGTCAATTGAAACTCTCGACGAATCGGTTTGCACGGAAATTGTCGCCGGGGTTTCCTTCACGTCCAGACCTTTTCCTCCAGCTTCAATTTTTTCATACTCACCCGGTTTCAGCATAAATTGTTCGCGTGCCACGCAGTATCCACCCTCGGCCCATAACGCTGCCTTCTTGAGGTGGGCATAGAGGTTCAAACAAACCTCCTTTGAAACAGTATCAAGTCCCAGTCGAAACGGAATTTGAATTTCGCAGGACTTCCCTGGAAGTAATGGATTGTTTGACAGCATTCCAGACTGGATGACTTTTCCGTTGGAGGTAAACTCGTACAACAGATCGAATTCATTCAGCGAAAGAAAGTCGTACCGGTTGGTCACTTTTATGGTGACAGGCTTTGTGCTCACGAGTTGAAAGAGGATGTATTGGTAGACTTTCTGCACTTCATAATAATGGGGGTTGGGATTTCGGTCTGAAGATACCAAGCCTTTAATGCAAAAAGCCCCATCATTAGGGTAATCTCCAAAATCGCCTCCATAAGCCCAGAATTCATTATCCTTGNNCAGTCTTCTTTGCCAATCCCTGATCAACCCATTCCCAAATAGCCCCGCCGACCAAGCTTGAATCGGCATAGAAAACATCCCAGTATTCCTGAAGATTGCCACCGGAATTACCCATGACGTGGGCATATTCCCGCAAGAAAACAGGTTTGTCCGTTACCTTCTGGCCAAGTTCCCGTAGCTGGTCGGGATGCAAATACCCTTCATCGTAAATGGCGGAGACATCTCTCTGGGTATCCGAGTACGNNGTGTGGAATCGAGCTTTCTTACCGTGTCGGCCATTGCTATCAGGTTGCGTCCCCTTCCCCCTTCGTTTCCCAACGACCATATAATAACACAGGGATGGTTCTTGTCGCGTTGCACCAACGAAACAGCGCGGTCCACGTGAGCCTTTTTCCAAACGGGATTATCTCCCAATTCCTTATTGCCAATGCCAAACCCGTGCGATTCCTGGTTGGCTTCATCCATCACATAGAAACCATAGTGGTCGCACAATTCATAGAACAGAGGATCGTCAGGGTAATGGCACGTGCGTATCATATTGATGTTTGCTTGTTTCATCAATTCCATATCACGCACCATGGTTTGCCTGTCCAGATGCTTGCCAGTCCGTGGATGCTGCTCGTGACGGTTAACACCTTTCAGCTTTACGGCGTGTCCGTTAATTGTAAACAGGTCGCCATGCACCGCAATGTGCCGCACACCAAATCGCCAGTGAATCGTCTCCAGGATCTCGTTGCGTTCGTTTTTCAAATTCAAGTGAAGATCGTACAGGTTTGGAGTTTCGGCAGACCAGAGAAGGGGTTGGCGCAGATGAGTTTCCATCTGCAATCGGCTGATCGAAGAGGCTTCCAGCACTTTCATTGTTTTCGACAACTCACNNNGCGCCACATGTCCTGGTCTTCGAGGTAGCTCCCATCGCACCAGCGGTATACTTCTACCGCAAGTTTGTTCTCGCCTTTGTGAATAGAGGACGTAATATCGAACTCGGCCGGCGACATGGAGTTTTCGCTATATCCAACCTCTTGCCCGTTTACCCAAACATACATGGCGGATTGCACCCCACCAAAATTCAGGAATACAAGTTTGTCGTTCCAATTGTCCTGCCACTGAAAAGTAGTACAGTAACTCCCCACCGGGTTCCGGTGAGAGTAGCTGTAAAATTCTTTCGGAGGTTCGCTGGTTACTTTGGGCGGGTCTTTTTGAAAAGGATAGCTGATGTTCGTGTAGATGGGTATGCCAAAACCCTGCATTTCCCAATTTCCCGGCACAAGAATACATCTCCAATCCGAAACAGAGTAATCTGTTCTAAAAAAGTCAACCGGACGCGACATTGGGTCAGGTGACCACATGAATTTCCACATACCATTGAGCGACACAATGCGTGGGTTGTTCTGTTTTTCTCCTGGGAGATACAGCATTGCATGGGTTGGTTCTTTGTGTANNAATCTCCCGGATTTGTCGTTACATCATACACAAAGCTATTTCGTAGTTGCAGGGTGTTCAATTTCGCTTTTTCTGAAACAAGCGGTTTTTTTATTTCAGGCCGCAGATAAAAAGGATTCATATTTTCACCCTTTGCGGCTTCAAGCTTGGTCTTGCCTTCAGCCTTTAACGCCGTAAAAGACCGAAGCCGGCAATTGCCGCCTAGTGTTGACTTGATAACCAGCCTTGAGAGCTTCCCATCTTTCCACTCCAGATCTTGTATTTCAAAACCTCCTCGTGCACGAAGACCTTTCACTCCGCCATTCTTCCAGGCATCAGGCAATGCCGGAAGCACCTGGATGGCGCCATCGTGACTTTGCATGAGCATTTCGGCCAGACCTGCGGTAAAACCAAAATTTCCATCAATTTGAAAAGGAGGACATGCATCGAACATATTTGGATACGTCCCCCCTTTGCCTTCAAAATCAATATGGTTGTAATCGCACTTGTCTACCAGGCGTAATTGGTCAGTCATCAACTGATAAGCATGGTTGCCATCGAGAAAACGCGCCCACAGGTTGATTTTCCAATTCATTGACCATCCGGTTGAAGGATCGCCACGGTATTTCAGCGAAGTGCGTGCAGCGTCGAATAATTCTGGCGTGTGCAATGGCGAAATCTGGTTGGAGGGATAAGCCCCGTACAAATGCGACACATGCCTGTGGTGATCTTCCGGATTGTCCCAATCTTCCAGCCATTCCTGCAATTGACCGTACTGTCCGATTTGCATCGGCGGCAATCGTTGAAGAGTGTTTCTCATTGTCGCAACCAATTCATGGTCTCTTCCCAGAACATCCGCTGCTCGTATAGTGTTGCTGAAAAGATCAAACAGCAGTTGATTGTCCATCGTCGTTCCGGCCGAAATGGATACTTCCGGATGAGACTGAGGAGAATTTTCAGGTGAGACAGATGGACAAACGACCAACCACTTGTGTTTTGGTTCTTCAAGGAGAAAACTCAGGAAGAACTCAACGGCACCTTTCATCACGGGGTACACCGACGTTAGGTATTCCTTATCGCCGTTGTATTCGTATTTTTCCCACAGGTGCTGGCTAAGCCATGCACCTCCCATCGGCCACATGCCCCAGTATG
>PMNP01000307.1:0-2683 GCA_003161755.1 Ignavibacteriota bacterium
CGGCCTCGAAATCCTTCGGAGCATTCGCGAAGGAGACAATTCAATCCCGGTCCTTGTCCTCACCGCGCGCGATGCCATCGAGGACAAAGTGGAAGGGCTGGATGCAGGAGCAGATGACTATCTGGTTAAACCGTTTGCCTTTGCTGAGCTTCTTGCCCGGATGCGCGCCCTCCAGCGGCGCGGACGGCCCGACCAATCAGTCCGACTCAGCACAGCAGACCTCGCAATGGATTGCGTCGCTCGTCTCGTGACACGCGCCTCAACGGAAATAGCCTTAACAGCGAAAGAGTTCGAGCTTCTGGAATATCTCATGAGGCATGCCGGACAAGTGGTCTCACGCGAAATGCTCGCCCGGCATGTTTGGCAAATCGGAGAACGCGCAACCCCGCTTGATAACGTGATCGACGTCCATATCGCCCGGCTCCGGCGAAAGATCGATGACCCGTTCAGTCCGAAACTCCTCAAAACAATCAGGGGAGTCGGGTTCTCTCTCAGGGAACACGAAACATGAAATTCCGCCCGCTGTCCATCCGCCAACGTTTTACGCTCTGGTGCCTCGTGGCACTCATCGCCATGCTCGGGGGATCAGCAACTGCGACATACTTCTTCATTCGCCATTCCTGGGAAGAAGCCCTGTCGCGCCAACTCGACAATGATCTCGTTACCGTTCAGGCGTATCTCCAACTGATGCCCAAAGGGGAAGGATGCTGCGGGCATGTTGCCGGCGATATCCCCTTCATGGCCGTCGATGCCGGACAAGTGGTATATCATTCGGAAGGCATATGCCGTACGGGGCTGATTAAAGACAACGCGTTCGTGAGGATGAACGAAGGGGTGTGGCGCTCACAACAAGGTCACATGCTGATGTTANNTAATTTACGGTCGTCCCTGCACATTAACAGTGGGGATCGACACGAGTGCCATGATCGAGAACCTCGCGACGCTTAGGAGAATTCTGGCAACGATTCTCCTGGCGGGTGGTCTGCTGGGCGCCGGTGGAAGTTACATCCTTGCAGGCAAAGCCATTGAGCCGGTCCGACAAATGGCCAGGGAAGCCAACGCGATATCGGCAGATAACCTCGGGCAGCGACTTTCATCACCGAACACGCACGATGAATTGGGACAACTTGCCGAAGCGTTCAACAAGACGCTTGAACGCCTTCATAGCTCATTCGAACAAATGCGGGAATTCATCGCCAATGTGTCGCACGAACTCCGCACACCTCTCACCGCCCTCAGAAGCGTCGGTGAAGTCTCCCTACGGGGAGAGCCGTCTGTCGAGAACTACCAGGAGGCCATCGGCAGCATGCTCGAAGAGGTGCAACGTTTGTCGCGCATGGTCGAAGACTTGTTGCTGCTTGCCCGATCAGAGGCGGGAACACTCTGTCGGAGCTTCCACATAGTCGACGTCTCCGAGAATGTACAAAACGTGGTGGGACTCCTTCGCGTGCTTGCGGAGGAAAAGGAGCAAACCCTCGAACTCTCCACAAGCGTAGAGGCCGCTTCGAGCCGCGCCGACGGGAGCGTTCTGGAAATGGCTATCTCGAATATTCTCGATAACGCGATCCGCTTCACTCCTGTGCACGGCCATATACGCGTGAGGGTGCTGCGCAACCATTCGACATGCATCGAAGTGGAAGATGAAGCCCCCGTCATCCCGGAAAACGAGCGAAGCCTTGTCTTTGAACGGTTCTATCGGGTGCGAGGAAGTCAGTTTTCCCAAGCAGGCGGCGCCGGCCTGGGTCTCGCAATTGCCCGCTGGGCTGTGGAGATCCACGGTGGGAAGATCCAGTTTGTCGAGGGGGCTCATGGCAATTGCTGCCGCATAGAGCTTCCCGCGGTCTGAGATATTCGAGGAGGAAACGAATCGCGCGCAGAATGTCGTGTAACAGAATGCCCATCGATCAAGTATTGAAATTGATATGTTCATCCGGAAACACTACAGAGAATGAAGCCGCTCCTTGTTTTCTTATCGTTGCTTAGTGCATCCATCCTGTCTGTGGGTCAAATTGACGCAGCCGATGATGGCCTCGCCAAAACTCCTCCGATGGGATGGAATAGCTGGAATAGATATGGATGTAATGTCAGCGAGGGACTGGTCAAGGCGATGGCCGACGGATTGATTTCAAGCGGCATGAAGGATGCGGGCTATCAGTACTTGATTATCGATGACTGCTGGCAGGTGGGTCGGGATAAGCAGGGGAACCTCGTAGCCGACCCGCAGAAATTTCCCTCAGGGATAAAATCGCTTGCCGACCATCTTCACTCCAGAGGACTGAAACTGGGTATTTATTCCGTTGCAGCAAGAATAACGTGGTCCGATCGCGTGGGAAGTGAGGGGCATGAAACCCAGGATGCGCGTCAGTTTGCTTCATGGGGAGTGGATTACCTGAAGTATGACTGGGATGGCAAAGAGCCGGCAAAAGTGCGAAAGAAATACTCCGTGATGGGAAGAGCTCTCCGGAGGTCCGGCCGGCCAATCGTTTTCAGCATCGCGGATCAGGGGGCAAACAAACCCTGGCAATGGGGGAAGAATGTCGGACATCTCTGGCGCACAAGTGTGGATATTGAGGATTGTTGGGACTGCCGGGGGAAATGGTCAACTGGCTGGATCCATATTCTGGACATTGAGGAGCCACTGGCATCATATGCGGGACCCGGCCATTGGAATGATCCCGACATG
>PMNP01000307.1:2708-7758 GCA_003161755.1 Ignavibacteriota bacterium
TCGCTCACGGCGACAAGGCCGTGGCGTTGCTGAATCGGGGGGACGCTGAAACAGAAATTACCGCGATGTGGAAGGATCTTGGTCTTCCGCGAAACAGTCCGTTGTCCGTTCGTGATCTGTGGGCTCGGCGCACACTGGGGAAATTCGTCGGTGCTTTCAAAGCAAACGTGCCTCCGCACGGTGTGGTGATTGCGCGTTTGTCGCCGTAAATGCAGCGATAGGTGAATCACGCCCGTCATCCCCAGCTGGCGACTGTCGCCTTCATTTCATATCCAGCATTTGAGGGAAGTAATCCGGCATGATCAGGAGAACCAGCAGAGCAGCAATGTGGCTTGGCGTTTTCACGTTTGGTGTGCACCTGCATGTCTTTGGCGCCGATGTGGACACTACACAAATGCCGGCAAAAAGACGAATACGCATTTACAACGCTGTTCGTCTCATTGGGGAGAGACCTACCATTGACGGGACGCTGGATGACGCTTGCTGGAGGACTGGGGAATGGGCTGGTGACTATACACAGTGGGTTCCTCGAGAAGGGGGCAAGCCGTCGCAGCCTACGGAAATAAAGATTCTCTATGATGACAACAACGTGTATGTTGCGATCAGGGCCTTCGATAGTGAACCTGAAAAGATTATAAGGAAAGCTGGGAAACGCGACGAGTTCGCGGGTGACATGGTGGGAGTGTGCTTCGATAGCTATCACGATCACCGTACGGGTTTCGAATTCGATGTGACAGCCGCTGGTCAAAAGATTGACTTGATGCTGACAAACCCTAGCAACGGTGACCCAAATTGGAATGCTGTGTGGTATGCCAAGACCGGAATCGAGGACTCCGCCTGGACAGTAGAGTTCGAGATCCCGCTCAATCAGCTTCGCTACAGTGGAGAAGACGAACAAGTGTGGGGAATGCATTGCTGGCGATGGATCGACCGTTTCCAGGAAGAAAGCGATTGGGAGCCACAATCTTCTGAGGGGCCCGGAATTCTCTATCTGTTTGGGGAAATTCATGGTATTCGAGGATTGCCAAGGTCTCGACGCATCGAAATTCTTCCGTACACTCTCGGTGAACTCAAAACGTATAGAAAAGATCCATCCAATCCGTTTGCTGACAAAGGGAGAACCTGGCTCGGCAACGGCGGAGTCGATGCCAAGATCGGCCTCTCGAGCAATTTCACGGCGGATGTCACCATCAATCCGGATTTTGGCCAGGTGGAATCCGACCCTTCCGTGATGAATCTCACTGCGTTTGAAACCTTCTTCGAAGAAAAGAGACCCTTCTTCTTGGAGGGGAGAAACATCTTCAACTTTGATTTCGACAACGTGAACATGTTTTACAGCCGCCGCATCGGACACTCTCCCACATATACTCCCAATGTCGGTGACAATGAACATCTGGACTTTCCCGATAACACGAAGATCCTGAGTGCTGTGAAGGTAAGCGGGAAGACAGCAGACGGACTCTCCATCGGCGCCCTCCAGAGCATTACAAGCCGTGAACAGGCCACCATAGCAGGGGATGCGGGTACCAGGGAAGTTGCCGTTGAGCCTCTGACGAGCTACTCGATATTTCGCGTCCAGCAGGATTTTGACGAGGGCACCACGATGTTGGGAGGCATATTAACCGCCACAAACCGATTCATCAAAGACCCCCAGCTCACTTTTATGAACCGGGGTGCTTACACGGGAGGGGTGGATCTCCTCCATCAATGGAATGACAAGGAATTCTACGTTGACGCAAAGCTCGTGGTGAGTACAATCGCCGGCAGCACCAGCGCAATCACGGCGCTTCAAAGCTCATCGGCGCGATACTATCAGCGGCCCGATGTGCGGTACGTTACTCTCGACAGTTCACGGACGCACCTCTCCGGTTTCGGGGGTAGAGTGAGTGTGGGAAAAGGAAGCAAGGGCTTCTGGCGGTACTCGTCTGTACTCAACTGCCGAAGCCCAGGTCTCGACCTCAACGACCTTGGATTTATGCAAACCGCTGACATCATCAAACTCGGGCATTCAGTTTCGTATTTCGTGAATCAGCCGGTTGGAATATTCAGAACATATACTCTTGGTCTGAATGAGACCAGTAATTGGGATTTCGGCATGCGCTACACCTCCTCCTCAATAAGCATGAATTGCTATCTGGAATTTCTGAACAAATGGGGGTTCATCGGTTCCTTGAANNCTTTACACAACTCCCTCCCTTGACTCGCGTCTCTTGCGCGGCGGATACGCAGTCCTGGTCCCGGCAGTCTGGTCGGCCAGCGTCTATGCACGGACTGATCCTTCAGAACGAGTATTTCTTGAATGCAATGCCAACACCGCATTTTGGGGACCAAAGGGAAGCCGCTCGTCCTCTCTTCAACCAGGAGTGTCGGTGATGCCCTTCACCACTTTGAAACTTTCGGCCAGCGTCAATTACGCGGAAAATATTGATGACCTGCAGTATGTTGATACGAAGTCGATTTCCGCCGACACGAAGTACATTCTTGGACTAATCAGACAAGAGTCTCTGGGTGCCACATTCAGGATCGATTACAACGTGACCCCCGAGGTGTCGCTTCAGTATNNAGTGCCGGGAAATACGGCGGAAACGCCTGATTTCACATTTGGGAATCCGGATTTTTCGTTTGGTCAGCTTCGTTCAATTCTGGTCTTTCGCTGGGAGTATCTCCCCGGTTCCCAACTCTACGTGGTCTGGTCGCACGAGAGAACGTCTTATGTCCAGCCAGGCGACGGTTCAGTGGGCGATGTCCTGGGAAGTCTCGACCATGTTGCTGCCAACAACGTCTTTCTGATGAAGATAAACTATTGGTTCTCCATGTAGAAACCTGCTCTCATCCCCTGTCTCACCTCCGTCGTTTCGCAGTTTCGCACTCTGAACAACTCTTCAGAATCTCTTCAGTAGGATCAATGCCTCGTTGAGAATATCATCGAGGTAGTACGCAGATGCATTCGAGCGCGCTCGTACTGGCAGAAGCAACACCTGCGGATCGCCCGGCTCAAATCTCCGCGATCCATCACTGAACAGCATAACGAATCGAGGAGGGTACGCATGAAACCAAGAATGTTCCTGTGTGTTGCGCTGTGTGTCATGGCTACGGCATTTACTGGCAGCCTTGCGGCACACGCATGCGCGCAATCAACAAAAGCGGGCGCAGTGAAAACATGGCTCACCGTGCCCGCGACGAAACCCGATCTGTCCCGTGGATTGATCCTGCACATGACATTGGACGCTGATGAAACTGGCGCCGGCCGGATTTCCGACGTAAGCGGTATGGGCAACAACGGTCGACCCTCGGGAGTGCGATGGACTGCCAGCGGAAAAAGGGGCGGTGCATACGAGTTTGCCGGCGATAGCAATGAAATCGTTGTGGCCAACAACGCCTCGGTCAATCCCAAACGATTCACGCTTGCAGCTTGGATAAAAACGTCTGCCTCAAGCGACAAGTGGCTTCGCATATTTGACAAATCCTACAGCCGGGGATATGCATTGAGCATTGCGGCCGATTGGCAGGGGAATTCATGGCAGGGATTGGTCAGTCTGGAAATAGGGCCTGGGAAGCACTTCAGCGTGACACGAACCAAGGTCGCCGATGGTCAATGGCACCATGTGGTGGCCACATTTGACGGATCTGAACAAATTCTCTTCGTCGACGGAAAGCCGGAAGGGAGGCCCCTCCGGTGGATGACGCCGGGAGAGGCGGGATTAACCGACTTCGATCTCGTGATCGGCTGCAACAGATCCAATGTTGGTGAATATGATTATGGAGTCTCGTTCCGTGGTTTGATCGACGAGCCGATGATGTGGAACCGCGCCCTGACGATCAAGGAAGTCGCGATGCTCTTCGAATCGCAGAAGTAACATCTCAGGACTATACAACAAATGAGGCAGCCATGAACATACTCAAGGCAGTCGTTATTATCGGATTGACCTGTTCTCTAGCCGGCGGAAATCCCGTCCAAGGCGGAGAGAAAAAGGAAAGACCCAATCGGGAAGCCGGCGAGTCATCGACCGGCGTTTCAGCAGGCAAGAAATCTTATGAACTCCTCAAGGGGGTCATACACTTCAGTGATGACGATGTGAGGTTTCGAACCGCGGCCGGTATTCGTGTGTTCGTTGACCCGGTCTCGTGGCCGACGGATGAGCTGGTGAAGAAATCAGGAATGACAGTGCCAGATCTGATTCTCATTACTCATTCACACGAAGACCATTTCCAGCCAACAATGGTCCAGGAATACCTCAGTCTGAATCCCAAGGCGATTGTGGCCGGTCCGCCGGATGTCGCAAAGGTCTGCAAGGAAATGGGGGTAAATGTGAAGGAAGTCGTGCCCGGACGGACGTACGCGATTGCAGGCATTACGTTGAGCACTGTGCCTTCCTGTTTCCTTGAAGGGGAGTCACATCCCAAGGCCAAGCAATGGGTCGGCTATGTACTTCAGCTGGATGGGGCAAGCTATTACGTGACAGGTGACACTCAGCCGCTTCCTGAAATGGGGCAGCTCAAGGTGGACGTTCTCTTCCCGTTGCTCTCGGGATGCGGTGGCAATCTCGAACAGGCACTCAAAATGGAGGAATTGTGCAAAGCTCCGGTTGTGGTGCCGGTGCATACGAATGGCCGTGAGGAAGTGATCAAGAGGTTTTTGGCTCAATTACCAAAAGGAGTACAGGGGGGCTATTACAAAGACGCCACCTTCGTTCCCGTGCGTTAACGCACAGAAGGGAATGGGCCGACAAATCTCCAGCCGGTTTGCAGGATGGTTGNNTTCCCGGCCACAACACCTGAGAGCGTCGGCCATTCCGCATACTTCGCGATAACGCAGGAGAATTCCATGCGCACCATAGTTGTCTTTGCAGCAGCGATGTGCACAATGTGTCTGGTCGGAGGGATGGCGCTGGCAAGTTCGCACATCGTTCTGGAGCGGGGAAAAAGCACGGTCGTCCTCGAACCGTACGCTCCCAACATCATCCGGGTGACTCTCAGCAGGCAGAAAGCAGCGGCGTTGGCCGGACCTGGATACGGATTTCTCGCAATAGCGGACTCGGCTGGATGGAGT
>PMNP01000147.1 GCA_003161755.1 Ignavibacteriota bacterium
ATAGCATTCTGGTTGCTTCGACAGATTCTCAAATCTTCCGTGCCCGCAGGAAAACTCCCATTCATCTTCGCTCTTTTGACTTGTACTCTTCCCTTTGTGCGAAACCTCCAGAGGGGACAAGTCTACATTCTTCTGCTTGTAGTCCTTCTCCTCTTAATCCGCGAATTGGAACACCATAAACCGTATCATGCCTCGATGTGCCTGGCGGCTCTTCTCCTGTTAAAGTATTTTGGATGGATGTTTCTGCTGGTATTCCTCGTAGAACGGCGGTGGAAAGAACTCGGCGCTACTGTTCTTATGCTGGTTCTGGGGTCATTCCTAAGTCTCGCCATCATTGGTGCCGACACCTACAGAGCATATCTCGAAGTACTCGGGCAAGCGTTTGCACAATCAGATTTTGCCTTTACAGGTCTTCCATGCATTCCTGCGTTCTTCGGCTCGTTGTTGACTTACAATGCGCAATGGAATCCCAATCCGATCGTTGACATCCCGCCGATGTCAACCCTCTTGACGATGATCTTGCTGGTGGTCATGGTTGTGTTAACGTTTGTTCGGACTTCGGAGCGGAGCCTGGCAAGATTCTCGGCAATCACGGTTCTCTCCGTGGTATTCACACCATTGGCTGCCGATCATCATTACATACTGATGGTCTTGCCAGCCGCATACGTTTTGGCGAACACAGAGATTTCGAAGTCCAACCTCTCGGCAGTCGTGGTTCTCTGCGCCGTGTTGTATATCCTCTTTGGATGGTATCCAGGGCTACCGATGAGCGGATTTTCGGGATGGGCTAAACTCGCTGCCTTTCCGAGACTCTATGCTGCGGCATACCTTTGGTGGGTGTCACTTCGTCGTGGCAAACCTCAACATCAATCATCTTCTCTGATAACCCCGGTTTGAATGGACGCGTTGTGAACGGAGGGAGGAGAGTGGAATCGTGATCCATAAATGGCGTACCACAATATTCTATTCAAAACCTCTTCCGGCACTGCATCCTCCCGGCTGAAATTCAACAGATCACTCTCTGATTGTCCGTATGTCCCTTTGCGGTTCCGTTCGTGAAGATCAACAAGCGCAGGCTTGTGACTAAACGGCAATGTGTCGGCCGTGTTTATGAACGCAGCACTCATCGGCATCGCAGATGCATCAAACTGCGACATCGGCGGCAACCCCAACAGCAATTCCATGGTTCGGATCAGGCCGCTTGTCGAGTACATATGATGGTCAACTGCGTGCCGTCGGACATACGGTGAAACTACAAGTGCAGTGCTTCGGTGTGCGTCAACATGGTCGGGCCCGTTCTGCGCGTCGTCCTCNNGGACTTCTCGTGATCCGTTCGACGAGCATTCCCACGGCAAGATCGTTCTGTGCAACAAACGCCCGAGGTGTGAGTGCTCCCGTTGCAGTTCCTTGCGTGTGATCATTCGGGAGTCTGATGATTTCGAGCGCTGGCAGATCGCCCTTTCGTTCATATTCCACAAATTCCCTTTCCCAATCCTTCACCCTCTCCACGTCGGAATAGTCGAGATCCCACCCGTGATACCACGGAGCGACATGCGACTCAAGGGCTGGCGTCAATCCTCGTGCACTGTCGTTCGGCCCGCTGCCATTGCGNNCGCGGGCAAACTCGCCATAGGATCTGTAGCTGACGCCGTTCCTCAGGCAATCATCCCAAAGATATCCTGCTGAAGGATAGACAATGGGAGTTCCTCCCTCATAAACATATTCCCCACCTCGTCCGCCATAAGAGGTCGGCCAGGTCTTCTCCGTGTAGTCTGTTGCATATGCCGCCATGCTCCAGTTGTGTCCATCGGCCGAAACCTCGGCGTCACAGTAAAAGTTGTCCAACAAGACGAATGCTCGCGCAAGAGCGTGCTGGTTCGGGGTGACCATCTCCGGAAAGAGACACAATGTCGAATCGCCATTGCCTTCCACCATATCTCCAAATACCTGATCGTAGGTCCGGTTCTCCTTGATCACGTAAAAGATGTGGCGGATTGCCGGGGGCATTCCAGACCCGAGGCGGTGCAACAACGACGTGTCAACACCCGCAAAGGGCTCAGCAGCCGGGGAGTTGTGATACACGGCCTGCGACCATCTGGCCAGATTCGTCACAGTGGGGGAAGGAATCCTCGAAAGCACCCCTGAAAACATCGACCCGATATACTGGACCTTGCCATTGTTTCGGCCTGGCTCGGGGCCTAGGGGATTCGCGGCCGACGCTAGCCCCTTGGCCGAGGCTACGAGGAGATCGCCAGTCCGGGAATCAAAACGCACGCAGGTCGGATACCACCCGGTAGGAATGAACCCCAACGATCGTCCCTCGTGAGGCTTGCTGATGTCGAAATACGCAAGACAATTATTGTCGGCATTCGCGACGGCAAGGCGATCGCCTGCAGGTGACAGTGCCAGGGCGTTTGTGGTTGATCCCTCGGGCGCCCCCGGTACAAGTGAGCAAATCAACCTCTCACCTATAACAAGATTATCGAGGTCTATGACATCCACGCTGTTGGAATTTGCGCAGGCTACAAAAAGCCTCCTGCCATCTTGTGTCTCAATCAGATCGCAGGGATGATCGTCGACCTGGATCGTTGCTTTTAAGGCCAAGGTCTGGGGATCCAGGAGTACAACGGCCTTGGAGTCCCAAATGCTTACGTACACCACATTGTGCTTGACTGAATAGAGCGTGGTGTACGGAATGCCAGGCAGGTGCGCTGAGGTGTTGACGTTTTTCAATTTCAGATCGATCAAGTAGATCGTAGAAGATTCTTGTCCAACTGCATAGGCCATCGTTCCCGATGGGTGAATACACAATCCTGATGTCCAAATATGATTCTCCGGCCACGGCTTGCCCAAGGGAATACTGTCCACTAATGTGAGTTGCTGCTTGTTGACCGCGAAGCGAAGCACAGAGTTGTCGTTACCACCCGACACGAGAAGTTCCTTTCCGGAGGGGATGAACCCAATGCCCAGCCATGACCGGTGAAGCGGCACTCGTTGTACCACCCGCCATGAAGGGAGGTTGATGACTGTAAGTTCCTGACGCTCGGTACCGCTGTTCACCACTACAACCAACCGGCCGTCCGGGGAAATTGCCATGTTCAATGGAAGCTCGCCCAGCGGAAGATGCTTCCCTGCAGGGGACAAACTCCAACCATTTGGCAGGAGAGTGCGGCCACCGGCAATCGGACCAGGAAGGGAAACAGGCTGGGCATACAGTTGTTGGCTGGCTGCGATCCTTAGAATTAATGCCAGAATAATCATCATTCTTATTGTCATGGCCATTTCCTGAAAATGAAACGATTGCTGGTTCCGGGTTTGTTCCTTTGAAAACCTCCTATTGAAGGCAGGAGGAACATGCTCTCCGTTGTAGATTCTACGCGCAGAACGCGCCAATGAACTCCTCAATTTTCGATTGTGTTATGTACATACCGGAAAATCTTTGATGCGAGGTCCTGGAATCATTCCCACAAGAGAGGAGCATAACGTTCNNTTGCGCGATGCTCGTGTGTGTCTCGGGCGAAACTGCCTACGGTCAGGATCCCACCAATGCCGGGTTCGAATCCTGGAATTCAGGCACGCCTACAGGATGGATTACGAATAACATCGGCGTAGTGAACCCCGTAACACAGTCCACAGATGCTCATGGTGGGAGCTATGCAGCACAGGGGACTGTTGTGCAGTACCTAACCCCGGGGACAGTCTACACTCCTGTTCTGGAACTTGGAGTCGCCGGGACATTTGTAGTAACCACAAGATACTCAGCCCTTCACGGATGGTACAAGTTCCCTAATCCTGCCGGGGCGGTCTTCAACTGTGGCGTGCTCTTCTATTCGNNGAATGTCACAGTCTACAAGGAATTCGTTGTGTCCATGAATTTCCTCAACCCGAATCAGCCATCGTCGGCATCGATAACGTTCGGTATTTCGGATACCTCCGGGGATCCGCCGATCGGGGCGTCATTCCTCGTTGACGATCTTTCGTGGGGCGCACCCCTCGACGTTGCCGAAGCAGGCAGTACAATCCCGAAGGCGTTTGGACTGGAACAAAACTACCCCAATCCCTTCAACCCGTCAACCACGATTGTCTTTGAAGTGCCGCGGTTGCAGAAGGTCATCCTGGCCGTCTACAATATCCTCGGCCAGCGAATAGCGGCATTGGTGGATGATCNNGCAAGTACAAGGTGGTATTTGAGGCGACATCGTTACCCAGTGGAACGTATTTTTACCGCTTGGAAACGCCCGGGTTTACGCAGGTGCGAAAACTCTCCGTGGTAAAGTAGAGGTCTGACTGCCAACAAGGAGAAGGGGCTGAGAAGCTCAGATCGTGCGGTGGTGTTCCGGTCGTGTCTCAGTGCATTGTTCGCTCGTCACTGTCCACGACTGGAACGTCAAGGATCTGAACGCTTGATACGGTTTGCATGGTCACGTGGTCGAAGAATGTCCACACTACGTTCTTGTCCCGTGACACCTCTATGATATGGGGAGCCTTTCCGAATCGTCCATGTCCCAGCCAATTCGTCATAACCGTATTTCCATTCGGCAGCCGTTGAAGTCCCGTCATGAATTCGAGATGGATCCCGGGGAGATCGTCGGCCAGAATCTGCCATACCACTGAACCGCTTGTATCCACCTCAATGACTTTCTGGTTCTGGTGCATATCTGCACAGGCAATCAGGGTATTGCCGTTCGACAGGCGGACAACACTGTGCGGACCCCCCAGAGCAGGTATCTCTCGCACTAGCTTCCCTCCAGAATCATATTCTCTAACGACCTCCAGGCCATAGTGGGCTACGAGGTAGTGCCCATTTTGAAGTTTGCGGGCATTGCGCATGAACGCATGCCCGCCGTCCTGCCCCTCCGGCAAGAGTCGGATTTCCTTGATAACGTTACCTTCGGGTGATATCTCCAGAAGTCGGCCTGCATTGCACTCGCCCACGAAGGTGTTGCCATCCGGCAAACGTTGACAGGCATAAATCTCACTTGATGATTCGTAGTTGAAGACCACTTTCTTATCAAGGGTAACTTCTTTCACGCCATATCCGGTGTTGAACAAAAGGTTTCCGTTCGGCAGTGCCCAAACATCGTTGCAAAAGGGGGCGGGATACTCCCACTCCACATGACCTTCCGTGTTCGCCAAGAACACCTTGCCTTGGGTGTAGTCCGTGCAGACGAAGCGGTGCCCGATTCCATTCTGAACTTTGTTGCTCTGGGATCGTGCGCTTCGGATTGGAATACTCCAGATNNAAATACAATCAGTCAGGCGAAACGGTACCCGCCTCCTTGATTTTCGTGTGAGCCTGTGGTAGGTTTCGACATGCGGAGCGTCTTGCGCCCCTCACCACAATCGCAAAGATCACGATGAAACGCCGGTTAGTATTACTCGTTGCTGTGTTCTTGCTGATTCTGACACCTTGTCGGGCTCAATTTCCAGAGACAATCCTCATCGGGACCGTCTACAATATCTTCCACGAGGAGTTCGTCACCGATGAGGAGTACTTCCGGCAGGTGGACCGGGATATTGCGCTAATGAAAGATTCGGGAATCAATCTGATCATGGTATTCCCACTTGGGGAATGGGATCCCCAGACAAAGCAGTTGAAGTGGAAAAGGACGGATTATCTTATTCGGAAGATCGAACAGGCCGGCATGAAGTTCGCTCCTCTCATGCTCAAGGAGGAACAGTGCAGCCATTATATTCCAATTTGGAAATTCAAGGAGATCGAGGGACTATGGAATGAATGTAATGTGAACAATGGCAACGAAAACAATCGGGACAATATCGATTTTGCTGATGCTCGCATCGCTCCCCTCGTGGAATCGTACTTCGGGGAGGTGGCGAATCGTTACGCAAAGAGCCCGGCCCTGAGCTTTTACAATATTTGGAACGAGCCTCATTACAGTTCTGTGGCTCCTCATGTTGTTGATCGCTTTCGTCAGTGGCTCAAGCAGAAGTATGACTCACTTGCCGCGCTGCGACATGCTTGGGCAGAGGCATACTCGGACTGGAGCGAAGTATCGCCCTTCCTGACG
>PMNP01000159.1 GCA_003161755.1 Ignavibacteriota bacterium
GACTGCCACGTTTTTCGCCAACGAGTCCTTCGTCACTGCCACAACGGAGTACGTGTTGTTCTCATCGTCACGGAGCAAAGCCGCCTTGGGAACGATGAAGACCCCCTTGCGCATGCCCGTGATGATGTGCGCTGTACCCGACATGTCCGTCTTGAGCTGCACACGCATTTCCCCCGACGAAACCTTGAATCGTATCCGCACCTTAACTGTCTGGCTTTGAAGGTCCGTTTGCGGGCTTGCCGCCTCGACCGTTCCTCCCAAGGCAACACCAGGCAAGGCGGGAGAGCGTATCTCCGCACTCAGACCCGGACGTATTCCTTCGAGCGCAGCCAGCGGAACATCGGCTATGAACACGAGGGACAACGGATCTATGATCGTGAACAGCTCGGCGTTCTCGCCGACGAGCTCCCCCTCCGCGACGTTTCGTGTGCCTACGATTCCGTCGAACTTCGCGACGACTTCGACTGGATTCAATGAACGTCGTGCCAGGGAAAGCGCTTTCTGCGCTTCCTCTCGCTCGGATTCTGTTGTGGCTGAGCGAAGAAGCGACTCAGCGCCCGAAACAACCGATTGCATTTCCTTTGGTGTAATCACCGCCATGACCTCGCCTCGGTGAAAGACCGTCCCCTCGAGCGCCTTCAACATGGATATCCTTCCGGCAACCGGCGAGAAGACTTTCTCTTTGCGAAGGGCCTCAGTCTTTCCAGTTGCAGCAACGGACACTGATATGGTCCCTCGCTGCACTTGTGCCACATGGACGCTCACTGTTGGCTGCGGCGGTTGGTGCGCCGCGTCTTCATCTGAGGACCGGCGGGAACAGCCCGTCATCAGAATCGACGCCGCGAGGATCACGAGAAATGCAGTGTACGATACTCTTCTTGGCATCATCACACCTTTATTCAACGGGTTGTAAGCTGGACCAACCTGGCTTTCAGCGATTGCCATGAGGCAAGAGCCTGAAGTTCACTCATGCGGCTGTCCGTGAGAAGCTGTTGCGCACTCAACACCTCCAGAGAGAGAGCTCCACCGCCTGCAAAGTTCGCTTTGGTAAGAACATAGTTGTTCTCTGCCGCCTCGATCGTGGCATGGAGAGATTTGATTGCCGAGAACGCATTGCGCATTTGAAGCGATACTCGGGNNATCCGAAAGTCACCGGCACCCCAATTAAACAGAGGCCATTCCAGGGAAATGCCAACAGAGTAGCCCAGACCCGACACTCGCGTTGCCGGCGGTTCACGAAGGTTCTCAAAGGAAGTGAGCAGACCGGCGTCGCCCGACAACACCAATTGTGGCCACCGTTCTCTGCGCGAAATCTCCACATCGAGCAGACTCTTCTGCACTGAAAGTCTTCCCATGGTGAGATCGATGTTCTCGATGGCCGTATCAGCACCATCAACGAATGTTGAGTCTGCACCTTCTGCAAGATTTCCCATGACGGTAAAGGCAGTATCGTCGGGGGAGCCCATCAACTCTGCAAGTGTGATTCTGGCCAGTGCTTCTTCCTCAGCAGCTTTGAGAAGCGATCGCTTCGCCGCATCCAGCTGAACTTTTGTCTTGAGCAAGTCCGTCTGACTTACTGTTCCTCCATGCAGCATCTGGGTTATGAGCCGAAGGTAATCGGTCAATTGCTGGGTGCTCTGTGCCTGCAATTGCACCTCGCGCTGAGCCCTTAAGGCCTCGATGAATTGTGCAGTAACGGTGAACACGAGATCACGATCCACGGCACGCTTCTCATGCGCGAGCCTGTCGATATCCACGGAGTTCTGATCAGCTTTCAATCCCCGCAGGCCGGCGTCGAAGAGCGATTGCTGCAGTGCAACAATGCCTTCAACCTGTCCGCCATTGGAAATGACCGGATCGTACCCGAACGAACCCGGCACCGGAGCATAGCTTGCTCCTCCGGAGAGCTTCACTTGAGGAAGTCCCGTCGTGCGGTTTTCTGAACCTGAAAGTTGGACGGCGCGCAAGGACTGATCTTCCAGTTGAAGGAGCAGACTCTTCGACCTGGCCTCCTGTAAGCATGCGTCCAACGTGAGGGTCCGTTGGGCGATTGCCCGGGGCGTAGCAACTACGAGAAGACAACACAGGAGGAATCGTCCAGCCATCACAGTATTCCATTCCTGAAGAATGATGAGGATTCTCGAATACAAGCTGTTCAAACCTGGCAATTTTTCCATTGTGCCAATACGTGCGAGCACGTACAACGCCAATCTGTTTGGTACTATTGCCGTGCGGGGATACATAGCCCCGTCTTGCATTCCTCCCAAACGGACGCCGTCTAAGACGGGAATCCCCCCTGTGTACATAGTTGTGCAACTGCGAGAAAAATCACCATAGTTACACCCACAAGCACGTGCAAACGTCGCATGAACCCACCTCATTAATGAAGTCTGCAGGAAGGAGTTTCAGCAGGCCGATACAGCCCAAAAGAGTATCTTTCTGGGGAAAAATGCAACAATGCCATATTAAGAAATCAAGACCTTTGGTGTATAAGTCCGTCTGGCATG
>PMNP01000316.1 GCA_003161755.1 Ignavibacteriota bacterium
CAAAGAAATGACCGAAAAGAAATGAAAATATTGCAATTAAAGCCGCCCTTCTCGGAAGAATGGAGACGAGCAAAAACACACCCAACAAATAAATCACACTGGTCATGAGATACGCCTGCCAGCCATGCCCCAAATAAAAGTCAAATGTATGATTCGTTGTATCGTAAATCGATAGTCCATCACCGCGAATCGCTGTTTCAGGATTGTGCCAAAAGCTCTCCGGCTGACCGCCAAGTGTATTGATTATACTGAAAATGATTGCGGCAACCATTACCCAGCGAAGCCGTTTGACGATTTGATCTGTGGTGAATTTGAGTATTGGCATAATGGTATTTGGTCTTGTCCAGTTGTTTAATAGCTGCGGCCCGTNNAGCGAAGCTCGGGGACGCACTAAGTCCATCCCCTTCGGGGCGAAATCTCGACCCGTTTCCGAGGGTCTGACTGCGGCGGCATGCAGCCAGGTCCATGCAGAATAAAAGCTCGGCATATTTCCAAGAAACTACTCTTTGCCTTGTTCTTTGTTCAGAGGTTTCCAGTATACTTTGTAATTCTTGTCGAGCATGAGCTTTGCAAGAAACGAGATTTGACCAGCATGTAACTCCAAGTGAGTCAATGCTGCAATTAACGCAGACATCACTGTTTCATCAAATCCTTGAATGCGCCGGAGTTCAAGCAATGATTCCGGTGCAATCTGCAAAACTGTGTCGTGGATGTTTTTGTCTAATACCCTTATTTGTTGAAGCAGTTCTTTTTTCGGAACAACATTGAGATCCTCAAATTCTTTTGGTCTGTTACGTTCAAACGCATGTCCCCCAATAGCCGAGTATATCCATTGGTTGAGATTTCCTGATAGATGTTGGAGAATTATGCCGACGCTATTTGAATTACTTGATGGACGATGCCAGAGTTGTTGATCGTCGAGTTGATCAACCGCATGGACGATTCGTTCAAATGCTTTGGAAAAGCGAGTAGAAACTATGTCTAGAAACTGATTCTCTATCTTCATTGGTGTCCTATTGTTTGTTCTCGCGCCCCAACGGCCCGGCGCCAAGTCCTTCACCTTCGGAGACGAGATCTCAATCTCTGGTTCCGTCAGCTTGCGCGCTCTTTGCGCCCCGCGTTTTCTGCGGGCGCGACTTGCCAGGCCGCAAATAATTAGTAACTCAAAACCAAAAGAAATTCCACGGAACTGTTCTTGGTTGTCACGGACTGAACGGAATAGCTATTCTGGAACGTTGGACTATAACGGAATTCTCCTCCTATCCTCAAAGGAAGGATTGATACTATTTCAACGCCTCCTCCGATTGTTCCACCGAAGGTGTCTTTGTTGGTCTCTCTAGAAGAGAATGGACCGTTGCCAGACAGATAAAAGTCGAACCGAGGGCCCAGCAGGAGAAAAGGAGTAAGCGAACCCCAAGTCAGTCTCAGTTTTGCCAATACTGGAATTGATAAATAGCTCACACGGGTTGAGTACCGATAAAACTGACCTGTCCCGTCAGGATGGTCTTCGGTTGTTACCATAATATTTGTCTTAACATCTGAACCCTTTTGAATGTAGTGAATTTCAGTGCTAATACTTAACAATGGCATGTCCAGCCATTCAGCATAAACCCCTGCATCAAATCCTTGCTGGGCGGTTGAATTGGCGACAATACCTGACTGAGTTGTCCAATCCCAAGTCTGATTGGTTGAGGCAACACCAATCTTTAACCCAAAAGTTCGAATCAATTGTGACTCTCCGATCGAAACACAACCAAATAGCAAACTCAGAAGATAGCAAAGAGTTCTGTTCATTGTCATTCCTTTTGCCTTTTGCGGCCTAACGAAACAGTTCAAGCTCGCCCGCCAACCGCGAAACGAGCGGTGGGCGTCACCTGCAACGACGTGTCAGCCAGTGATGGCTTTATAGAAACAAATAAATGAGATCGCGAAGAAAACAATCCAGGATACATGAACACCTCTCGTAAACCCGGCTGACATCAATCCGCTGACCAAGAAGGTAAACGAAATGATGTAAAGGCAAATGGCAGCATTATCAGGAGACGGGGCCACGATCGCGGGTAACGCGGCAGCAATGCCCCACCNNAATGCCAGGCGAAACGCAGAGTGCGTCTGGTGAAAACATCGCCTCCCAATAACCGGGGCAGATTAGGCAGGCGAAACAACGGAATGAGGATGAATATTTCACCCAGTATGGAATGGGCCAATCCGATCAATAGAAGAAGTCCCATGGCGATGTGAATCATTACGCTGACCTCCGTTGGCTGACGGCTGGTGGCTCAGGCGCTTGGCCACGACCGATTGGTAGTTGGTATTTTAGCAGGATTTCTAAAATCGCTATTCAGCATTTTCTCCCTGAGCCTTGGCCAGGTCGCCTGCAGCCACGTGTTGGGTGGCTTTCTTCCCTTCTTTCCAATTATGGATGAGAATCGACATATGCATACAATTTACTACTCGCTGCTGCTGAAATGCCAGATTGTTTAATCAGTCCACGAAATTGACCCACCAGTACCTTCATCTCGTCTGGCGCTGCATTCGCATGGCGCTCCATCGCGACAACCGCCATATTGGTATCGAACAGGAAACGCAGAGCAAAAGCCAGGATCGTGACCGGAATCCATTCCAGGATCCTCATCGCATAAGGCGTTATTGGAACACCTAGCGTACGCAAGGCATGGAACCCTTCCCGGACGGCATGAATCAAAAGGATCAATTCCTCTCGCATGTGCGCGAGGCGGCGAATGTCCCCTCCAGCCATGTAGATCGCACCAGCTCCAGGAGCCACGAGCGCGACNNTCCATGTTCTTCTGTGCGGTAGCCCGTAAGCCGGCGCTTTTGAACATTTGGATGATTCGTTCCACGCGCGGTGTCTTCTTTCCATCGATCTCACCGAACAATATGGGAAAGGATCGGATGAGCATGAATCGGACGACATTTCCACGACGCTCACCACCCGCGTTGGGAAGCCCGATCAGTACGCGATCTCGGCCGAGAGCCTCAACCCATTCCTGCGGCCCTGCGGCGTTGTTCACCAGAAAGAGGATATCAGGGATTTGTTTGTTTTCTGCGAGTGGGGCGAGGATGGATCGAGTTTGATTGCGACGCATGACAACGATTACTAAATCGTAACGATCCTCAGGTTTAAGTCGATCCACCAGCGGTACCACCGTCTTGGTAGTTCGTCCGGTTTGTGAATCTTCTAATACGATACCGTGTTCATGTAAATCCTCCAGGCGACGGCCGCGTGCCAATAATGTGACATCTTGTCCAGCCTCCTTCAATCTCGCCGCGTAGAGGCTTCCGATTACTCCAGCGCCATAGATGAGAATTTTCATTTCCACCTTCGCTAAACAAATGAAATGTTCAAGGCGTGCTGCCTGACAGCCGCCCATAACCTGCGGCGGACTACACTCTCACCATTGTATCCGATACTGGTGGCTCTAAGTGACCTGGCTATATTGCGCTATTGCATTTACTTGTTGAATGCTCCTTCCGTCAGGTTCATCGCCTGGTTAGGTGGCGGCTCTTATATCTCCAAATAATAACCGGCATCACACCTTGCCGATAGATGATTACGATCGAAACGGCGAAAACCATAACGCTCATAAAGTGCAATCGCTTCTTTCAAGACAGAAGCCGTTTCAAGTTCCACTCTCGAATATCCAAGTTCCTTTGCTTTAGAAAGCGCATGGCTGAGCAAGCGACGACCCAATCCTTGACCACGCACATTGGCCGCGAGATACATTTTGCGAATTTCACAGATGGTCGGATTGATCCGATAAAGCCCCATCGAGCCAATAATCTTCTTGTTTTCATCTATGAGAACTTCAAACGTTCCCCCCTTGTCGAAATATTCGTTTTGAATATCGGACAAATCCGAATCAGTATTGTCGGGGTCGGACTTAAGTCCATATTCAGAAAGCACCCCAAATACTAACTCCTCAATGTCATTTCTATCTTCGTTGGATGCAAAGCGCAAGATGTAATTCATAATATTCTATATTTTGATACCGCCACCTGCCGGCCGCGGCCGGTCCGCCTATGGCATACGAGGGCGGTCTCCAGTTGACAACCTCGTCCGTTTTCTAAACGGGTCGAAGACCTGAACGCCGCTGTTTGGTGTAGACCCAGCCGACTTTGTTGTAGGCCGACTCTCAAGAGTCGGCTGGTCGACAGAGACGGGACTGGACTTGTACGCCGCTTTCCGGCGTAGTCCCGTCCTACAGCTGGTGTAGGCCGACTCCGCCAAAAAACTGGCGGACAAATCCGCCAACCGCCAAAAAGACGGCGGTCGAGAAATGCAACGGACAGATCCGACAGACATGCAACTGATGTAGGTCGACTATCCAGAGTCGACTATGCAGACTTCATTCGCCAGTTCATTGGAACGGGTCTACGATCTCGACCTGTTCGAGATCGGGCTCGTTCCAGTCTTCCGCCAGGAAGACAGCGGACAAGCCGGCCGGGACGGACCGCTGGTTAGCTGGCGCCGCTTGTTGTATTTGAATATTACAAATGTTATAATACGACGACTAAGGAGTATGCGCCATGCTCAAGACCGCCGTGCGACGAGTTGGAAACAGTCTCGGAATCACATTGCCGAAGACCATAGTCCAAAACTATCATCTGACCGAGGGTGATGAACTCCATTTAGTGGAAACAAAAGATGGCATCGTCTTGACCCCATTTGACCCCAAGTTCGCTGAGTGGGCCGATTCGTTCGAAAAGCTCAATCGGCGATACCGAAACACTCTCAAGGCACTGTCGAAGTAATGGCCATCAAATTTGTCCCTGAGGCACTCGTCCCCGAAATGCACCGGAGTCTCATCGAACGCTACGGCGGGATGCACGGCGTTCGAGATCGTGGACTCTTGGCCTCAGCACTCGCTCAACCAAAAATGACCGTGGCCGGCAAATTCGTCCATCGGACCATGTTCGCCAAAGCCTCGGCATATGGATATCATTTGTGCGCAAACCACCCGTTTGTTGACGGCAACAAACGCATTGCGTTTGGCGTAATGTATGTCTTCCTGGAAAGGAACGGCTACGAACTATCTGCGACTGAGCAGGATGCCTACCAAACCATGATCGCTATCGCAAAGGGGAGTATGAAGAAACCTGCCCTTGCCGCATGGCTCCGAGCTGTCTCGAAACGTGTACCTCACTAACGACTCTACCTAACGAACGGGCGCCAAGTCCGTCCCCTTCGGGGACGAGATCTCGACCCGCCTTTGGCGGGCCGGACTGCGGCCCGTCCGCAAGAGCTCGCTTCTTAATTCGAAGGCGGGCCGCTGGTTAGGCCGCACTGACTATGACACCGGGGCTCGGCGAGGATTCTTGAGCCCTGTCCTCAACTTGTTTGCCACTTCTCGTTTGACGCGTGGCGCCAATATTTGGTCGTACCGGTGCAGGAATTGCTCAACGGCGCGCCGATTGTGCTTGCTTAATTCCCTAAGGGCCCAGGAAAGTGCTTTGACTACCATATCGTCGCGATCGCGGATGAGCATCCGGCAGATCCGGAGTGTGCGAGTCACATCCCCTTGGCCCCCTCGTGCGTGATTGTTGAGTGGAACCGTGCTCACAAGTGCAGCCCGTCTCCACCAACGGTTCGGGGATTTAGCCCAGGACTGAACCGTACGATCTGAAATGTTTCTCTGACGCCAAGCAGGGCCTGCGACGTAGCTGGCGAAGCAGTCAACTTCACCCCAACTCTGTATCCCTCGGCCAAGAGAAGCAACATCCTTCTGGGTAAGTGCGTCCAACGCGCCAGCGTGGTGCACAATGATCTCGTAGGCGAAGATTCGCTCCCAGAGACCAAGTGGCACCAACCGTATCCCCAATTCCACTACAGAGGGACCTGACAGTTCCTTGAGTCGCTGCGACCAACCACGTCGGACAGTACGAAAGGAGGAAGTATCCTTCCGGGGCATCGATGCCAACGATCGTCGTATTTCTTGGACAAGCTCTTTCATAGAAAAGGATGGCGGCCTAACGGACTGGAGCTAACATGAGTGAAGCGCTTAACACGATATTTATAAGGGTTTTGCTTCGTGACGAAATAGATGCGACCACAACACTTCCAGGTATCTCAACTGACAATTCGCCGCGCTGCTTCAACGTCAGCTTGCGCGCTCTTCGCGGGAAGCGACTGGTTAGGCACACAAAAAAAGGTTTGAGCGTGCGCCTCCTCCAGGCCCAACCGCCGCGCATAGCATGCGGCGGAACCAACTCCCAATTCACCGCAAAGGTCGCGTGCACGAATGAATCTTGTTTACGAGACATTGTGAGCTTCGCCTTACTCTGCCACTTTCAGAACCGCTTGATTCCGTCTGGTTAACCTATTGTTAGACGGCACACCTGACCTTTGGCTCAGTATTTTAGTCCTGTCGTCTTGCTTGTGATTAACTTCAAGTGCTTCTCGTTGAGTGTGCTCAAGTGCAAGGCCTCCATCACACGCTTGATATATTGGAACTGGTCGATCGTAGCGAATTGAAGCAAAGTGGAAATACAAGCCTTCGTACCATGATACAAATTAACATGGGAGTTCGTGGCAATTTCCTGTCCATTAATGCGCCACCTGGATACCTTGCAAGGTTGCAAGAGGAGAGGACGATTTGTCTTAGCCGTTGATGCCTCGTCTTTTATGATCTCAATCAAACACTGCTCAAACTGATTCGAAGTCAACGGATAAAAACAATTTCTTATGGCAGTGCTGTTCAGTAACTGTTCAAAATGCTGGATGGTGTTCTCGGGTGTATTAATGAATGTAATGCCTCCAGATATGAACGTATACTCGGCCACGGCTGTTGCAAGAAAGTTGTTGAATAGTTCTCTCTCTCGTGCGGCATTCATATTCCTGAGCGAATGCCCCCATAGTGAGGATTTTGGTGGACAGTATTGATACATAGTAGTGCGGCCCAACGGCCGGGTTTCACTTGCGGCGGAACCACCTCTACCCACCGCAAGGGTATGTTGAGATATTGTGATAACGTTGTTTCGTTCTTGAACTCGATTCACACCCGACACTTTCCCGATCAACTCGACTCAGTCAGCCTGCCCGCCGCTCTCTGGCGGGGTGCAACCGCTGGTTACGGCACGCCTCTTGACAATGACCAGAATACGGACCATATTGTAGTCAACAACCGCTGGGACATCCATGAAATTGAGCACGGCTGTCAAACCCATCAGTTACCTGAAAGCACACGCCTCAGAGCTGATCCGGGACATCACCAACACACAACAAACGCTCATCGTAACCCACAATGGCGAAGCCAAGGTCGTCGTGCAAGACATCCGTTCGTATGAGCGGATGCAGGAAACCCTGGCGCTCCTGAAGATCCTTACCCGGAGCAAGCAAAACATCCGGCGCGGGAGGTCGAAATCCATGGACGAAGTTTTCAATTCTCTTGAGAAGCGCATAGCCGCATTCAAGCATGAAAACGTATGAAGTGATCTTCGACCACGATGCCGAGGACGACCTCTTCGACATCTATGCGTTCGTTGCGGTGAACGATTCTGCAGACAAATCGGACAAGTTGTTCACCGCCCTGAGGCGAACATGCCTCAAACTGCGAAAACTGCCGTTGCGTGGTGCCATCCCCCGAGAACTGTTCGACATTGGTGTACTTGAGTTCCGAGAACTACACTACAAGCCCTACCGCATCATCTACTCCATCGAGTCCACAACCGTCTACGTGCATTGTGTCGTGGACGGTCGACGGGACATCCAGACCATCCTACAGGATCGGTTTCTACGATAGGGTTGCGCGCCCTAACGGACGCGGCCCGTCCGACTTCGTCGGACGAGGTCTCGACCCCCTTGTTCCGTCAGCGCCAGCTATTTTTTCAGCCTCGTCCCGGTCGGCTTGTCCGCCGTCTTCGTGACCGCCATGCTTTTTGGCGGTGTGGCGGATGGTGGACGGGTCGCTTCTTAGGTGCGCCCTATTGATTGTGAGTTCAATGTGTTATTGGGCTTTCTCGCTGCTTCAGCATACTCCATACCAGGAGCGTCTGCTGATCGAGGTCTGAAGCCTCGTCTTTCATAGAACGCTTGTCTACCCTTAGCACAGAACAACTGGATATCGCGAATGCCTGCCTTCTGGCAGGACATCACCAATCTCGCGAGTATTTCTCCACCGATGCCCTTGCCTTGATCTGCCTGATCGACAATCAGATCGTAGATCATGGCGTGGAGAACTCCATCGGACACCACGCGTCCGAACCCGACAAGACGGCTGCCGTCGTACGCCGAGACCACCTGCCAGCTCTCTGAGATGGCGGCGAAAAACTCTCGAGATGAGAGATGATACTCCTGGTTCCATCCCGTGGATTCAAATAGGACTGAAAACTCAGCTTCTTGAGGCAGGCGATTTTCATAGACTATGGACATTCTGTAAATTCCCAGGTTGGGTGAACTTCTCACGCTTGGCTGGCGCCCTAACGGCCTGCGGCCCGTCCGACTTCGTCGGACAAGATCTCCTCCCGCCTCCGGCGGGCCGGACTGCTGCGACGTGCAGGCAGTTCCATGGAGTTCATTGCGCGGACGTATCCGCTGATCTTTTCAATTCCGGCGCCCTGTTGCGCGGCGACATCATCGACAGATGGTTCCGTCAGCTTGAGTTGCTGGTTAGGCGCCGTACACATTTGTATTCTTACATTGACATTTTTCACTGAGTCCTAATGCCTCTGCTTCATGTCGACTGTCAAGTTCACATACTGATCTTTGTAATTCCCTGCTAGCGCATTCTCGCTTTTATCGTACTTGAAATTCCAGACACCACCTCCGCCATTATCAAATTCAATGCTCCCATTTGCATTGACCTTCGCCGTTTTTCTCATCCATCCCTTCTGGAAATATCCCATTGGATGGTCAGCCCATGAATACACGACCGATGCCTCCCGATTGTCTATTTTCTCGATGGTGACCTGAGCCGCAAGGGACGAATCCCACCTGCCGTACCAAGAGCCCGAAAGAATCGCAACATTTGCGTGCGTCTGTTGATCCAGAGTACTAATCACGATGTCGGAAGGAAGAGGAGCTTCCTCCCCGATAGCATCAGGATCATTGTAAATGTCGTCGATCATCTGCCCCCTATCTTTTAATGAAAGGATCCAGTGAACCATAAGGTTCATAGCAATTGGTGAGAACGATTCCCGGATTCTTCCGTATTCCGCCGGACTACCGTTATCTGTTCTTTGAAACAAATGATTATGATTTGTCAGCTTGACCAGCGTGTAGCCGGTGTTCCCGCCTTCCTGCAATCCTTTTTTTATTCCTTCCAAATTATCTTCAGCGGCAGCCTGATAATCCTTAGAACCGTTCATGGCAAGCACATTGCAACGCACGGCTTTCCAGACCGACAAAGGATCAATTTGGATGGATTTGCGATACTCAGGCGATCGGAAATTCTGAAAAGCTTTATCAGCCGGCCCTGGATAGAACAGTCGGCGCAAATCATCGTTCATATAATTCGATAACCTGATATATATTTGTGCAAACTCATTAGAATCGGCTTGCGTAACACTTTCCTGCGTAGTTAATTCATACCATCGATACGATAGTCTCCGAATCTCTTCATAATCTCCCAGCTTCGCACCCGAACATTCCGCCCACAATTTATTGAGAGAGTATCCGATATCTTTTCCCCAAATTCCCGGGCCGCCGCATGAAATGATAAATGACACATCACTTGTCCGGCTTGATGCAATTGCCGCAATGAACCCACCGAGACTGTGCCCGATTATTCCTATCCTGCTCGTATCGATATCTTGACACGATCGGAGGAATTGTATAGCGCACAAGGCATCATCAACGTAGTGATCGATATCTACATTCACATACAAACCTTCTGATTTCCCACAACCTCTTCTATCTACTCTCAAGACAGCAATTCCTTTCCGGGTAAGGTAGTCGGCTATAACTTCGAAAGGTTTATGTCCGAGTATTTCTTCATTTCTATCATGTGGACCCGTCCCTTGAACCAACAAAACAGCCGGATAGTGCTTCACCCCATTGGGAGTTGTCAACGTGCCTGAAAGTCGTATTCGATCGTGAGGGTTGAAAACACTAATTTCAGCAGAATCATATTTTGCGGGGCCGCAGCTATAACAAGTTGTTGAGAGCAAACTCAGGACAGCAATAGTAACAATAGAACTCTGAATGATTTTTCTATGCTTATTAGTCATGTCATTTTAGCTCGTGTTGTCAGTCATTTGTTTGATGTATTGCACGGCGCCTAACGGCCGCTTTCCCTGACCGCCATGCTTACATCTTATCCGCCACGCTTACCTAACCGCCATTCTTACATGTTATCCGCCACGCTTACCTATCCGCCANNTTCTTTTTGGCGGATAGGCGGATGGGCGGTTTGGCGGTTGCTCGCCCTCCTATGCATCCGCCACGTCTACATCATATCCGCCACGCCTGGAAAACCGCCATGCCTTTTGGGCGGTTTGGCGGATTGGCGGACGGAACCACTCCTTCGGTGGCAAATATTCTATTTAACAGAAAAATAGTCCCAGGCGATCTTTGCTATGTTAGCAATAATTCTATCACGGGCTTTTTCTTCAGCAGTGGAGTTAGAAAGATAGATCACAACAATAAAATGCGTCCCATTAGGAAGTGTAACAATGCCTACGTCGTTCGTTGCAGCCACACTACCATTACTATTGGTTCCAGATGTGCCGGTCTTATGAGCAACAATAGTCCCCTTTGGCAGCAGGCCTTTGATTCTGTTCGGATATGTGGTGGTCTTTTCCATAAGCAGCATAAGGTAGTCTTCACTCTTCTTCGAAAGAATCTTGCCACGATAAAACATGTGGAGCAATTGCCCCATGGCAGCAGGAGAACTCCAATTGCGATATTGAACTTCCCAGTCTTTGGCCATTTCTTCTTCGGTTGCTGCAATCGCGATATTTGCTATACCGAGATTGTGTACATACTGGTCGACTATATTTGTTCCTCCGATTAATCGAAACAAAATATCGCATCCAATGTTATCACTCTCCGAAACAGTATAAGTCAATAACTCGTCCAGAGTGATATTGATATTGCCATTCGGATACTTGTCTCGTAATGGACTCCATGTCTCTGGAAGGAGGTCTTCCTTCTTTAAGGAGATTTGCTGATCCAGAGATAAGTTGCCTTTGTCAATTTGATCAAGAATAGCCAAAGCAAGAGGAAATTTGTAGACACTCTGCATGGGAAACCTGCCATTGCCGTTTATCGTCAACGTGTCATCATTCTCCAAGCCTAGTACAGCAACTCCGATATTTCCTTCGGCACTTCCCACTATACGATCAAGCCCAATTCGTAACGAATCTAATTGACCAAAGGCAACCATTGGGACAAGGTGAATAATGAAAAGTGATAGGATATGATGCATTCTCGATAATCTCATTGAGATCGCGTCGGGTTGTTTTGGTATTTGCCACATAACGGATGGCTGCTTAGTTGCGGCGGTAGAATTATTCAAGATGAGCTACCGCTACGGCGCTTACCTGAAACTTTCAACTGACAAGATCTTTAGCTTAGCTCTACGCGGCCCAGTCTCACGCCCGGTACTTCCGACTGCCCGTCGTAGTCCGCCTTTGGCGGACGAAGGAGNNGATATACCCCCCAACCGCTGGGGGGAGAAGTTTATAGGAATCTGTGGACTCAACGACTTGCCATATCGTTTGCCAAAGGTGTGTGACAGCAGCGCTTCTCGGATCGGAGTCATCAAGCAGATAAAACCAAACCAGAGATTTGAGTTTTCCTTGGTATTCAACTCGGAGAATCTGTGGGCCGGGATTTGGCGCCATTGTAACATTGGGAATCGGATGTAGTGTATCAGGCAGGCCAAAGAAATCAGCTTGANNAAAGCCCCGAGTATTGAGTCTTGCTGAGCTGTCGTAAACAAGAATGAAACAGTTACTGTACCGTTGGCCACAAGGTCCTTTGTGAGGAAACCGTTAAACGTATCCACCTGGTCACGGAAATCGTACTTAAGATACACCTTCACAACTTGCTCATCGGGTTTAGAATGCTGTTCTGTCCGGAAAGGCTCACCGAGATCACAACCAGATAGGAAGCTCAGGGCTAAGAGCGCAACGATGAACCGCAAGTTTGGGAATACCATAGGAGACCCTCCTTGGACGTTGTTGCTGCCTAGCGCCTTGCCATTCAGCGGCGCAGGCGCCGCACGAGCGGTTCGATGATGTTACTCCAATTTCTCTGCNNCTTGTTCGGCCGCCCTCACTGACGCACATAGCGCAAGTGTGTGGCAGCTGGCCCATCAAGAACCTTGTCAATGCGAAACTGCGGCCCGGGCTCGCGTAGGTTCTCGAAGAGACGCCGCCCGCCGCCGAACAACACGGGTGCCAAGGCGATTTCCAGCTCGTCGACGACACCCAGGTTCAGGTACTGCTGGATCACATCCGCTCCACCCGCGATACGAATATCATGACTGCCTGCGGATTCCCGAGCCAGCTCCACGGCACGCTCCGGCCCGTCATTGATGAAGTGAAAGGTCGTCCCACCGGGACGCACCCAGGGTTCGCGTTTCTCATTGGTAAGGACGTATACCGGTGTGTGAAACGGAGCCTCCTCTGGCCAGGCGCGCTCGCCTTGGTCGAACATTCGCTTGCCCATGATGTTGGCACCGATGCGCTCCATGGTGCTGCCCAGCACGAACTCGCCGGGGTGCAGCATGAAGACACCATCGGCGGGTATCTCGATCGGCTCGGTGAGGGTGGTCATGTCGTGCTTCACGTCGATCACCCTGGCGGTGTAGTTGCGAAACACCCGGAACAGGTTGCTGATCCGCACATCGATCGACGAGGGCTGCACGAAACGGTCGTCGAACGGCTCGATGATGATGCGCCCCGCAGCGATCTGCTCGCGCAGCGTTCGGTCGGAAAGGATCACGGCCCGACGCTAACCTCTGTGCCACCTACGCGGGTGTAGTTCAGAGGCAGAACATCAGCTTCCCAAGC
>PMNP01000396.1 GCA_003161755.1 Ignavibacteriota bacterium
GGCCTCAAGCGCGGCCTCAGCGAAGATGCTGTTATCGCACCGTACGCAACGGCATTGGCTTCCATGGTGGATTCGAAGGAAGCCACAGACAACTACACGTCACTTGCCGAAGCAGGAGGCAGAGGCAGTTTTGGTTTTTACGAGGCTCTTGATTATACGCCGACACGCCTTCCGGAGGGCGAAAAGGTCGCCATCGTTCGTGCCTATATGGCGCATNNGAGCCGAGGAAGTGAACGTGGCCGCAAATGTCCGCGATCTGATCCAGCCGATATACCGCAGGTTTCATTCCCCGCACGATCGCATTCCCCACGCGCATATTCTCTCCAATGGCAATTACGCAGTCATGATGACGGCCGCGGGATCGGGATACAGCCGCTGGCGCGACCTCGCAGTCACACGCTGGCGGGAGGATGTGACTTGTGACTCATGGGGTTCCTACATTTTTTTGCGCGACACACGCAGCGGCATCGTCTGGTCGGCAGGATACCAGCCCACCGGCGTGGAACCCGACAGCTACGAGGTAGAGTTCGCCGAAGATCATGTCGAAATCTCCCGGCGTGACGGGACATTTGGAACAACNNAGTGATGCTGAAGTTCGGCGTGTCTCCATTTCCAATAATGGAAGCCGAAGCCGCGATATTGATCTGACTTCGTATGCGGAAGTGGTCCTTGCCCAACCAGCGGCTGACCTGGCGCAACCCCAATTTTCAAAGCTCTTCGTCCAAACGGAATTTGTGGCTGAGGTAGGAACACTCCTCGCAACCAGGCGGCGGCGATCACCCGGTGAACCCGAAATCTGGGCCGCTCATCTCGCTGTCATAGAGGGCGGGACAATCGGCGATCTCCAATATGAAACTGACCGGGCCCGGTTTCTCGGCCGTGGGCATGAAATTCGTTCACCTCTCTCCGTTATGGATGGCAGACCTCTTTCGAATACCGTTGGCACGGTCCTCGATCCGATTTTCAGTCTTCGTTGCCGGGTGAGGATTCCTCCCGGAGTCACCGCACATGTTGCATTCTGGACAATGGTTGCAGCATCGCGGAGAGAGGTACTCGACTTGGCGGACAAGCATCACGACGCGACGGCGTTTGAGCGCGCTGTCACTCTCGCATGGACTCAGGCGCAGGTCCAACTCCATCATCTGGGCGTGGGAGCGGAAGAAGCGCATCTGTTCCAGCATCTTGCAAGCCATATTCTGTATTCAAACCCGGCTCTGCGTCCTCCCTCCGAGGTTCTTCGGCGAAGCGAGAGCGGCCAGTCTTCACTCTGGGCGCATCGTATTTCCGGTGATTTGCCGATCGTTCTTGTACGCCTCGATGAATCAGATGGTCTGGCAATCGTCAGGCAGCTGCTGCGCGCCCATGAGTATTGGCGAATGAAGCTGCTCGCAGTCGACCTGGTGATCCTGAACGAACAGCCGCAATCGTACAATATGGATCTCCACAGCTCACTCGAAACTGTCCTTCGGACAAATGAATCACAGCTGGGGCCTCAGCGGGAAGGGATGGCATCAAAAGGAAACATCTATTTGCTGCGTGCGGATTTGCTTACGCTTGAAGTCCGACTGCTGCTCCAGAGCGCTGCGCGAGCAGTTGTAATCTGCCGCCGCGGCACTCTCTCCGATCAGCTGAATACTCTCGAAGAACCTGCGCCTGCTCCACTCCAGCGGCGAGCCTCATTTCCACTTTATGCGAAGGGCTGGGTAAAAGAGAAGTTGATTCCGCACATGGCAGACGAGATCGCAACACCGGCCGCACTTCGTCCTCAAGTATTGGAATTCGGCAATGGTCTCGGCGGGTTCACCGATGACGGCAACGAGTATGTCGCAACGCTGAAGGATGATCAATGGACGCCGGCACCATGGATCAATGTCATAGCAAACCCACGGTTCGGTTTTCAAGTCTCGGTAGAAGGCTCGGGTTATACATGGTCCGGCAATAGCCGGGAGAACCAACTCACGCCGAGATCGAATGACCCTGTCGGTGACAGGCCCGGTGAGGTATTGTACATCCGGGACGAACAAAGCGGGGCGATCTGGTCACCGACCGCCCTTCCGATCAGGGAAAAGGGTGGAGTCTACATAGCACGGCACGGCCAGGGTTACAGCCGTTTTGAGCACACATCACACGGAATATCCGCCGATCTGACGGCCTACGTGCCTCTCAACGATTCCATTAAGATTTCCCGTCTGACAATCAAGAATAGCTCTCGCAAAACCCGCCGGCTGTCGATTACTTCGTATGTGGAATGGGTCCTCGCTTCGTCGCGTGACGCCTCCGCCCCA
This sequence comes from Ignavibacteriota bacterium, assembly GCA_003161755.1. Next base: position 2,286 of record PMNP01000396.1, read on the forward strand.
TTCATCGTGACCGAAATCGATCACCCTACAGGCGCGATGTTTGCACGGAATCCCTGGAGAACAGATTTCCGCAATCGCATTGCGTTTGCTGATCTGGCCGGACGCCAGACAAGTTGGACCGGCGACAGGAAGGAATTCCTGGGACGGAATAGTACACTCGATCACCCTGCTGCTCTCGCCGGACTCTCACCGCTTTCCAACCGCGTTGGCGCCGGACTCGATCCATGCTGTGCCATGCAAACCCGTATAGAACTCCGGCCTGATGAACAGGAAGAGATCATCTTCTTTGTTGGCGACGCATCCACAAAGGAAGAAGCGCAGCAGCTGATTGTACGAATGAGGACCAAAGACCTCGATTTGGTATTCCGCGAAGTCACCGCTTTTTGGAAGGACATGCTTGGGACAGTGCAGGTGAAGACCCCTGATCGTTCGATGGATCTTCTCCTCAACCGCTGGCTCCTCTATCAGACGCTCTCCTGCCGCATTTGGGCACGCTCGGCATTCTATCAGTCTAGTGGTGCCTACGGGTTCCGGGATCAACTTCAGGATGGAATGGCGCTTGCGGTGTCCAAGCCGGAACTGACAAGGGAACATCTTCTTCGGGCCGCAGGACGTCAGTTTGTTGAGGGGGATTTCCAGCATTGGTGGCTTCCTTCANNACCGATGACCCGATCTGGCTTCCCTATGCGGTGGCGCACTACATTGAGGTAACGGGTGATAGTGCCGTGCTGGACGAGACAGTCCCCTATCTTGAAGGACCTCTTCTTCGCGCAGGCGAACTTGACTCGTTCTTTCAACCCATGGTGTCCGGCGAAAGCGCCACGCTGTTCGAACATTGCGCCCGCGCCCTCGACCGGAGCCTCTCATGCGGTGTCCATCGACTTCCTTTGATCGGGACGGGAGATTGGAATGACGGCATGAATAAAGTTGGGGAGGAAGGAAAAGGAGAAAGTGTCTGGCTTGGTTGGTTTCTTCATTCGACACTTTCTGCGTTCGCCCCGCTGGCAAATGCCCGCAAAGAAAACGTGCGCGCCGCAACGTGGATGTTGCACGCAACCTCCCTGCAGAGCGCCCTTGAACGCGAGGCGTGGGACGGAAACTGGTACTTGAGGGGATACTATGATAACGGCACGCCTTTGGGATCATCATTAAGTGAAGAATGCAGGATCGATTCGATCGCACAATCGTGGGGGGTAATCTCTGAAGTGGCTGACACAACACGTGCGGTCACGGCGATGAGGTCAGTGTATAACAAGCTCGTGCTCCGCAACGATGGACTGGTGCTGCTGTTCACCCCGCCATTTGATCGGACATCGTTGGAACCCGGCTACATCAAAGGATACCCCCCTGGCATTCGCGAGAATGGCGGTCAGTATTCGCACGGGGCTGTCTGGGCAGCGATTGCCTTCGCGATGCTCGGCGACGGAGACAAAGCCGCCGAATTGTTCTCTATGATCAACCCCATCAACCATTCAAGCTCCCCCACGGCGATCGAGCGGTACAAGGTCGAGCCGTACGTCGTNNACCTGGTACACGGGTTCAGCCGGCTGGTTGTACCGCGCCGGCATTGAATGGATTCTTGGACTACGAGTGCGAGGCACGGCACTTCTTCTCGATCCCTGCGTGCCGAAGTCGTGGCACGGCTATGAACTCACCTACCGTCACCGTTCGGCGCGCTATGAATTTGCAGTTGACAATCCGC
>PMNP01000188.1 GCA_003161755.1 Ignavibacteriota bacterium
TTCGTAGTAGAAGGTGGTGGCCTTCACGTAGGAAGAAACGAGAGCATCTTCCTTCATTTCTTTTTTCGTGATTTTCTTTTTGGGCGTGAGCATGGGTCTCGCCGACTCCTTGGTGCGTGGAAAATGAAGAACTATGAGTGGTGCGGTATACTCAGGTAAGCATGGACCTGTAAGCACACGGAGTGGATCATCACCGAAGCTCCGTGTCAGCGCCGTGCGCCTGTCGGGAGTCGAACCCGAAACCTNNCTCTATCCAATTGAGCTACAGGCGCAAGAATCTACCCCAGAGATTGGTAAAGGTACAACATTGGCTGTTGGAATACAAGTTAAACCGCGATTTTGGCGCGTACACGGTGTATCTGCAGAATATTGCGCCGGGTGGCGGCTATTCCAAAGAGATCATCCTGCTCTTTTCAAAGGCCGAAGCCGTGCCCACAACTGCCAGGATTAACAAGAGGAGGAGAACACAATATGCTGCCGCAGCACCAAGATTGTACGAACGAACCTGCGCAAGTATCTCGACGGCAATGGGACGTGTTGCATACGTGTAGAGGAGAACGGATGAAACGAATTCCCCCAGCAGAGTAACAAGCGTCAGCGATGCCCCGGCCACAATCCCCGGAAGAATCATCGGCACGATGACCCTGCGGAATTTCAACAACTCCCCCGCTCCAACGGAATCTGCCGCTTCGAGCAGACTGTCGTCCAGTTGCGCCAGCGATGCAGAGACTGATCTGATCATCAGAGGATAGGTGCGAAGGATATATGCCAGCGGCAAAATCCAAAACGTCCCCACAAGAATGTTGTAACCCGTGATCATTGTCTGATGGTTGAAAGCGAGGATCAACGCAATCGCCAGAACCGTCCCCGGAATGGCATAAGGTAAACTCATCACCACATCCGCGGCAACCCGCACACGTCGCAGGATTCCTTTCACGCTGAGATATGACCCGCCAACACCTACGAGAACAACGATAGCAAGTGCGGTCAGAGAAAGGCTCACGCTATTGCGTATCGGCCTAAAGACGTGCGGGTCGGCAAACAGTTGCCGGTAATTTTCCAGAGTGTAGGAGTCAGGGATGAGCTGCCAGGTCCATGATCCTTCCTTGGCAAATGAGACAAGGAAAATAACAGCAAGTGGCAGCATTTCAAGGAACACGATGAGTGACGTGACAGAAACAAGGAGAACGCGAACACCGTTGCCAACCGGCAATCGGCCTGCACGCGCCGATCCCTTGGATCTCCCTGTGGATATCGATGACCCGGCAAACACCTGGAGAGCCACAAAGAAGCCCATGGAAACCAGTGTCAAAGCCAGGGATTGGGCCGCTGCAAGATGGAGATCTCCATTCATCTTTGTTGTGAAGATCTGAAGCGTAATAAACCTGTGGCCTCCGGCGAACAACAACGGCGCCGAAAATGATGCCATGCTGGAGAGAAAGGTCAGAATCGACGCACCAAGCAACGCCGGCCGGAGTTCCGGAAAAACAACCGACCGGAAGGTCCGCCAGGGACTGGCACCAAGCCCTGAAGAGGCTTCTACCTGGGGACCGTCCAATCGTCGAAGCGCAGCGGCAAGAAACAGGTAGAAATACACGTTAAAGGAATACACGTGGACAACGACGATTGCTGCGATCCCATCGAGGGAGAACTTCGATGCGGATATGCCAGTGAGTTGTGATGCCAACCGGGGGAGTATTCCACTCTCACCAAACACCAGAAGAAATGCCAGCACACCAACGAGCGGCGGTAGTGCAACCGGTATGATTGCCAGGTTTCNNCCAGTCCACCAAGCACGACCGAAAGCAATGCAACATAGACGGAGTTGAATACTGCTTCCACGTTGCCCGACTGCCCCGGATCCAGCAGTTGCGCATAGTGTTGGAACGAAAACCCTCCTTCACCTTTCACACTTTCGAGGCCGAGCGTGAACAGCGGATACAGGACAAATCCGGCAAAAAAGATCGCCAGCAATATCAGAGAGATCACTCCACTCCGAGAACGCCGAAACATCTCAGTTGCCCTCCCACATTGTGCACCCCTCCCAATTGAGCTGAATTCCCACGCTCGTTCCCGGAATCCACGCACGGGTTACTTCCGAACTCACCGCAACNNGTTGTCAGGTACCCCAGGTATTCGCGATCTTCGATTTCCCCGCAGCAGGTACCGGCTATTCCGCCTGGAGAAAGATGCACCGCCTCCGGTCGTACGGCAAGCGTCGCCTTGCCGGGTCTGACATTCAGTGCCTCAGGAATTGGGAACATGAGTTTACCGACGACAAAGGATCGCTGATCCTGACTTACCAGCCCGTCGAGAAGTGAGGATCCGCCCAGAAACTGGGCCACGAATCGGGAATCGGGCTTCCTGTACATTTCCTCGGGTGAGCCCAACTGTTCTAGACGTCCGGCGCGGAGAACCGCAACGCGATCGGAAAGACTCATCGCTTCTGATTGATCGTGCGTTACATAAAANNCTTGTCATGCGTTGCAGGGACCGTATCTCCTCGCGGGTCTGTCGTCTGAGTCCGACGTCAAGATTGCTCAGCGGCTCGTCAAACAGCAGGATTGAAGGTTCGATGACGAGAGCACGAGCAACGGCGACACGTTGTTGTTCGCCCCCGCTGAGATTCGGGATGGGAGTGGAGGCCTTATGGCGAAGTCCAACAGAACCAAGGACTGCCTCTGTGCGGGTCCGAGTTTCATCCTTTGACATCCTCCTCACCTGCAACCCGAACGCCACATTCTCAAAAACAGTCATGTGGGGAAAGAGCGCATAATTCTGAAAGACCATACCGATGCCCCTCTCCCTCGGCGGGATCCGTGTCAGATCTTTTCCGTCAAGGAGAATGCTTCCGGAAGTTGGTGATTCAAAACCAGCAATCAGCCGCAGGAGAGTCGTCTTACCGCATCCGCTTGGACCGAGAATGGAAAAGAATTCGCCCGAACGGATATTCAAGGAAATCGATTGCAAAGCGGTCACGGCGCCGAACTGTTTTTTCAGTGCCTCAAGCTGGAGGGAAGCCATCATCGACGCGAGGTAATTGCAGCGGTGCCCGAACCCTTCACATGCTCGTCCCAATATAGCATCCATTGTTGTTCATGAGCGGCAAGGTCCTGCCAGTCGATCGTCATCGATTTCCAACCATGCGCCGATATCCAGACGGGGAGATTCGCCGCAGGTATGTCCCTGCGAGTCGGGATGCGATAGTATGTGACTGCCTGATGAATCATGCTTTGCGTCGAAGTGACAAATTCGTAAAATTTCCGTGCAAGATCCATGTGGGGGGCCCCACGAACGATGGCAATCCCGTCGATCAAGACAGGAGTGCCGCTGGAAGGCAGGACATAGCCGAAGGGTTGAGAATGCACGTTCATCTGCAGCTCCGCGTCGGGCATATCCCAGACAGTGAGCGGGGCTTCCTCCCTCGCAATCCTCATATAGAGCTGCGTGGGATCAGAGACATACGTTTTGGTATTGGCGTCAAGCCGTTGAAGCCATTGAAAACCGGCAGTGGAGTCTCCCGCCGCGCGGTTCTCCCGTTGAATGATTGCGCTGAAAATCGTCCGCATTGTTCCTGAAGCCAGCGGGGACCGAATCATGATCTTCCCACGCCAGACCGAAGAAAGTAGATCGTCCCAATCTCTTGGCGCGTCTGATTGTTGCAACATCCTCGTATTGTACATGATGACTTCCGGCGTGAGGAATGTCCCGTACCAATACCCTTGTGCACTTTTCTGTCCGGATGTCACACTCTGATCCCATGAGGGCACGAACCGTTCGAGCAACCCCTCCTGTGCAGCCTTTTCGAACACCGTCATGGGTCCCCCCCACCACACATCGGCTTGAGGATTCGATTGCTCCGTTCTCACGCGATCATACGCGTCCTGCGATCCCATGTCCAGCCATTGGACGTCGACCTCGGGATACACTGCTTCAAATTGGTGTTTGAAGTCCTCAAGCATCTCCNNAACTTTCGCCGGGACTCCTGAGCAGCCCGCAAGAGCGAAAACTACGCCCGTCATGCAGAAGAATCTCAACACCATGCTACTCTCCGGGATGGATGTACGATATCATGTTGGCAAAGCAGCGGAATGCCCCGGGATGCGCTTCCTTCAACTGTCGGTACCAGACATACGACGTGTAGATATACACCCCTTTCCCATAGCGGGCTGAAAGGTAGCCCGTTGTCAACGGTTCCTCGTCGGGATCGGAGCATGAGAGTAGTCGGGAATATTCCGGCGGAACATTGTCGGGGAAATACAGTCCCCTCTCCTGCGTCCATCCCTTCCAATCCTCAGCGGTAATGCGATTTGGCGTTGTAAGAAGAGGATGTCCGGGTTGCAGCACGGTGATCGGTGCATCCTCCATCGTGACCCGGCGTCTGCTGATGCGAAACGGGTACGGTGCGTACTCCGGCTTCCATTCCTGGTCACGCTGATACATGACAATCAACGTACCACCTTGCTCGACATAACGGAGCAATCGTGCATTGGAATTCTTCAGGGCGTTTCTAACGAGATACGCGCGGAGATCGATAATGATAGAGGAATATGTCGATAACTCCCCTCCGCTGATCGTGGAATCATCAAGCATTGTGCACGGGACATTGAGAATGTGCGCAGCCTCTTCGAGCGTATTGTCGTAACTCTCAATGATGCCGATTCTGAGGTTTGGAGCGACCGCCGCGTCGAACACGTGGACGTTCACGTCTGCAGAGCAATACCCGGTCCGCAATTGGAAAGCCTCATCGCCAGAACTGAGTATTGGAGGTGGAGTGAGGGCAATATGTCCCTCGGCCTCACCGTCCTCACGGGCGATCGAGAAGGGCTGACGATCGGCTCTCCAACCTGATGGCCCGACAATGGAGACATTGCCAGAGACCCCCTTCGGCTGCCAGTTCCGGACATCCCAACCAAACAGCAACGGCACATGAGTTCTGCCGGGAATGAAAGAAGTCACAGAAGGTGATCCGCTAATGGTCTGGAGCGGCGCGACGTCGAAATGCACGGGTATGGAGAAGCTCAACGGATAGCCGGAGATGATACAAGAGGCTGAGGCTTCGACCTCCTGATTGAAGGCGAGCGATTGATACTGCATGGTCACACGGGGGAGTGTGAGTTGGGCGTTATCGCCAACGGTAAGAGTGAAATACCGTTGATCCGACTTTCCCGAGTGCTGGGGGGCGGCATCGATCCGTTCCGCAATGCCCCATCGGACGGGAAGGTGAAACTTCCATCTGACGCTCCCCACGCCGGCATCAGATCCTATCTCGGCTGTGCATTCAACGCGCTGCCGGGGAACAAGGACGGTGTCGGCGAGAGTAACGGCGATCTTGACTCCGAAGGCAGTTACTGCAATTCTCTCAAGATCGCTCCGCCAATGATTGAGCAGGCGGGTTGCGAGGGGGCCCATTCCTGGTTGAAGAGCCAAAGAGTCAATTGCGGCTTCACAAAGCGACACAGCCCTAAGCAGGGAATCACGAGGCATGTCTTCCCGGAGCGCAGAAAGCCGTGCATCGAGTTTTTTCAATCCTGTCAGTGAAGAGTCCTTCCAAAAATCAATTCCGGAGAGAATGCTCGTTGTGTCGTCCGTGTACATGCTATTTGCACGAACAAGTCTGTAAAGGCTTCTTCCCCGGGTAAACGCTGAGAGATTTGCGCGGTCCATCCCCTGCGATCGATGTTGATGCAAGGCCTCCGACGCGATGTCAAGATAGCTGACTCCTCGAAGTGGGTCGATCATCGTGACAGGATTGGAAACATCCGGAGTGCCTTCCATATGTCCGAAAGCACGGAAAAAGAGCTTACGCGGCTGCCAAAGAGCAAGCCCCGGCTCCTGTAGTTGTTCAGGGAACATTGAGGAATCTGCGGCAGCGTCAAACGCAGCGATGGCCGCAATCGCCACGGCTTGGTGGTTTCCGTGTCCGTCGATGGTATTGTGATTCGTGAAGAGGATATCAGGCTTGTATTTTCTGATCACATAAACAAGTCTGCGAAGTACCTCCATCTGGCCTCCCCAGAATTTGAAGGTCTCCGTGGCAGTTTTGGAATAACCGAAGTCCTTGAAATTCAGGAAGACCACTTCGGTGCCCAGAATTGCGCCTGCTTCCTGCGTCTCCTGTGAGCGTATAACCCCGAGCGCTTCATAAAGTTCTGGTCCCTTTTCGTTCTGTCCCCCCTCTCCGCGGGTAAAGAGCACCGAGTACGTTTTTGCCCCGGTATGCATTCGGTAATAGGCAAGCGCAGCACCGTCCTCGTCATCCGGATGAGCTGAGAGGTCCATCACCACGGCACCATTTCGCAAATCAAGAAATTCCTGGGCGCGCTCGACGGGATCCTCCCGCGAGAGTCGTTCGTTCGCAGTGACGGCATTGATTTGTACCAACGGAAACAGAAGAAGACCGAAGAGGAGACAATGAACTTTTGAGCGTATGCCAGTCATTCCGGGTCTGATCATAGGGGTATCCGAGAAAGCACCTGTTGGTTTCCCGATGGGTCACGGTGAATATGAGAGGGATCTCAATTCAACTATTGGAGGAAACCCCGCTCTGCTGCAGCGTAGACCGAAGCGTCTCAAACA
>PMNP01000068.1 GCA_003161755.1 Ignavibacteriota bacterium
GAATCATCTGCGTTCCTTTTAAGCAGTCGTCGATATACATGAAGCTACGGGTCTGATTACCGGTGCCCCATATTTCAATCTCATGCCGCCCCGCCAGTTTTGCCTCAATCACTTTCCGGCAGATAGCTGCCGGCGCTTTCTCGCGGCCACCTGTCCAGGTACCATGCGGTCCGTAAACATTGTGATAGCGCGCAACCCGTGTTTGGAGTCCAAAGTCCTCGCGAAAATGCCGGCACATGCGCTCGCTGAACAACTTCTCCCAGCCATAGCCATCTTCAGCCAGAGCCGGATAGGCATCGGATTCCTTGAGCCCGTGATTGTCGGGATCTGTCTGCTTTTCTCCGTTGTACACGCATGCAGAGGATGCATAGAACATTCGGTCAATCCCGCAATCCTTTGCCGCCATCAGCATATGCGTGTTGATCAATACACTCAGCATACATGCCGCCTTATGGGTCTCGATGAATCCCATGCCGCCCATGTCAGCGGCAAGATTAAAGACCTCGTTGCACCCATTGACGGCCTGATAACAGTTCTCCTTGATGCGCAAATCAAGGACCATGTTGTTAACACCAGCGTGCACTTGATACCATTTGTTCAGTGGCTTGATATCCACTGCGCGCACGTTATGTCCCATGGCGTTCAACGCTTTGGTGAGATGGCCGCCGATAAACCCGCCGGCTCCGGCAACAATGATGTCTTTCATGATTCTCTTCTCAATCCTATTTCTTGATGATTGAATTATTCCAAATGAACTCTTCTTCGATCAGAACATTCCGTGGGTTGTCCTGCTTGACGTCCTGCATCTCCTCGATCAGCGCTTCCAGTGCAGCATTGCCGAGTCTGCGGGGATCCTGGTGAATGATTGATAACGTTGGCGTAAACATTTGAGCTGTTTCGCTAAAACCAAATCCCACGATACCAATATCGTGTGGAATGTTCATGCCAACTTCCTTTGCGGCTTTGTAGACGCCTAATGCCACGCGATCATTCACTGTGAGAATTACTTCCGGCATGTTCTTCCCCTGGTACAACGTCATAAAGGAATTGTACCCATCCTGTATTTCAAAACCGGCCTCAAGAATCCATGCAGGATCAATGGTCAAGCCATTCTTTTCCATGGCGTTCCTATATCCTNNATTCTGATATCCGGCGAAGTGTCCAATGCGCGTGTACCCGTTCTTGATGATTTGATCAAGGGCATCGACCGCACCAAGGTCATCACGAAATGTCACGCTCCTGAACTCCATCCCCTCCAATTGACGATCAAAGAACACAATGGGGATGTTCTTTCTCCTCACTTCTTCGAAAACACGAGGATCAGACGTGCGCTGAGACACGCAGACGAGCAGGCCATCGACCCGCATGCCTATCAGACTTTCAATGTTGTGTCTCTCATTCTGTTCGCTCTCTCTCGATACGGTAAGAATTGCATGGTAATGGTGATCTGTAGCGGCGTCGACCATGCTATCCACGGCATAGGAGAAGAAACTGTTCTCCAGATCGGGGATGACAATCCCAATGGTCAAGGTTTTCTTTGAGGTCAAATTCCTGGCAACAAGGTTGGGTGTATAGCCAAATTGCTCGGCGATATCTTTCACCCGCCTTTTCATGTCGGGAGAAATATCCGGATGATCCCGAAGAGCCTTAGAGACTGTCACGCGTGAGACTTTGAGTCTTTCCGCAATATCAGCTTGAGTGCAGTGGGCCATAATATAGTCACTTAACCGATAACTTACTCGTGTAAGTATCGATTTCCCTTTCATGAAAGTCAAGTGAAAAATGCCATTCACTTAGAATGGCTCTCATTACGCCATAATTCATGAGCATTAACCCGTAAATACGACACATTACCAGCTCCATAGCCCGAGATTGGCTGCGGCGACACGCCCCAAGTCACTCTTGCGTTGTCAGTACCTGCACGTGGACAAATCGTCCGATTGCCAAACCCTGCGACGAAGGGATTTTAGGGAGAAGTCCTATAGACTTCATCCTCCCCGCGATATTCAAACCAATCGAACCGGGCAACATTGCTGCTGGGTCTTCCCTGTGAAGTCGCGTACAAAGCATACATACAGCCGACAAATCCTCCTGCCACTCTTGTACTCAAGAATGTTGCGTCCACGCTGTCTTTGAGGAGGTTCCATTTACCCGGTTCCAATGCATACGAAAAAGAATACACGGATCCGTGTGCCTCGATTTTCAACAACAATCCTCTTGAAGTATTGTCATTCCCCATTCCCTTGGATGCTATCAGCTCCATCTGCTCGTGAGAACTGTCATTGTCGGAGGATCTATAGAGCTGAACAACCGATCCCTGTCCCTCCAATGATTTGCACAAAAAATACCAATGCGTCTCGTTTTGGAAGATGAGCATTCCGGCTTTTTCACCTTCATTCTCCGGCAGAAACACCATTGCAGTGCTTGCTGACCCCCGAAGATGCTCCTGCCGATAACCCAGAAAACTTGGATTACTCGTCCCGGAACATGACTCGGGTCTTACCCGCATCGAAACGGTCCCTGGCACTCGGCGTAGATCATACCATTGTTCCTTGGGCGTTCGCAAGAACATCCACTCGCCGCACAGCGTGTCGCTGGTGAATTCATCTCTCCAGGTAAAATTCCCGGCATACGGGCGCTCAACACCTTTGAGATTTTGCGGCTGGGGAAGGGAATAATGGTACTCCACTTTTTCGTTTCCCCTGACGATAACCGGCCAGCCTTTCACCCATTTCACAGGAGCCAAAAAAGTCTCCCTTCCGGTATTCACATATCCTTCTGCAAATGGACGGTATGGCCTGCAACCCAGGAAGACTGCCCACCATGCATTACCTTCCGTCTGGACAAAATCAGCATGACCGGTGCATGTAATTGGAAACTCTCTTTTCGGATCCAATTGTCTTTGAGTCAGGATGGGGTTCTTTTCGTAAGGGATATACGGCCCATCAACCCGCTTGCTTCTGAATACGACTTCCGAATGTTGATCACCTGTGCCGCCTTCGGCAGCGATCAGGTAGTAATACTTGTCCTTTTGAAAGAGATGAGGTCCTTCTATCCACACAGGTTGTTTTCGAATATCTGCTCCGCCATTGACGAGTATCTTCTCAGGACCGATCACCTTGAGATTGTCGACGTCAAATTCGCGCATCCTCAGCGATCGGTGTCCGTCATACAGCGGCTTGTCGTCTGGTGCGACACTGTTATAGACAATGTATGATTTGCCATTCTTGTCAAAAAACAGGGAAGGGTCTATCCCATTTATCTGAGGAATCCAGACAGGATTGGACCATGGGCCAGACGCCGAGGTCGCAGTGACGACGAAATTCCCACCAACATCGACCAACGTGCTGGTCACATAGAATATGCCGTGATGGTACCGGATTGCAGGAGCGTATATGCCTCGAGAGACTCCCTGGCCCTCCAGGTTTAATTGTTCCGGCCTCTCCAAGACATGTCCAATGAGCTTCCAATTCACGAGGTCCTTGCTTCGAAATACCGTGATTCCCGGGAAGTACGAAAACGTGGAGTTGACGAGATAATACTCACCTCCAACTCTGCAAATACTAGGATCAGGATAAAATCCGGCCAGGATTGGATTGACAAACACTTGCTTCTCCTGGGCAGACACAGCAGAACATACAACAACAAAGAAACATATGAGGGAGAACAACGGTCTCTTCATTTGGCGTTTTCCTCCTAAGGGATCAAATGGCGACATTCCATCGGTTCGCAACATTTCTGCTTCCTCTCACGAGCCCCAAGGACTACCTTACAGTACTTCTCCAGTGTGATCAAGGGAGCATTTGGACATGGGTGGGATTGGACTCGAAGTCAGGAGCTTGCTACACCTGTCTGATTTGATGTCTCCGCTCATACAACCAGAGTGCCGCAAGGCACAGCAACGCGCCTGCAGCGTCGGCAACCCAATCAAAAATGTCACACGATCGCCCTGGAACTGCAAGCTGATGCAATTCGTCGGATGCTCCGTAGAGAGCAGCCAGGAAAAGACTGATGAGTTTGTGGTAACGCGAAAGAAAGGGAAATGTTGTCTGATGGCGCAGCGCGTTATAGAGGAAAAGAAACAAGGCGCCGTACAGGATGATGTGCGCCACCTTGTCCAGCCCCGTGATGTTAATTGATGGAAAATCGCGCTGGGGGATCGAAGACAATCCAAAGATCACAAGCGCCCAGACAATTGCGGGCAACTGATACCGCACAAACGATGGTGAAAGGTTCACTTCGTCAAGCTCCTTGCTTCAGATGAAATGCTTCCGAAAGTTCCTGCAGGATGTCGGAAGCTTGCATCGACCGGATCCCAAGCTTCTGCATCGCAAGGTCACCGGCACATCCGTGGAGATACACGCCCGCTGCAGAGGCTTCATGCTTTTTCATTCCCTGAGCCCAGAGGCCTGCGATAATTCCTGTGAGCACATCACCCGAACCGATGGTGGCCATCCCTGCATTTCCTGAGGAGTTCAGCACCACGGTGCCGTCTTCCCAGCCGATTGCCGTGGGAGCCCCCTTGAGAACAACCGTTGAGTTGAACCGCGCTGAGGCTTCCCGCGCGGCCTCAATTCTCCTCGACTCGATCGCGCGGGAATCCTCTCCTGTGAGGCGTGAAAGCTCCCCTGCATGAGGCGTGAGAATGGTCTCAGCCCGCCTGTCCGAAAGAACATTTGTGTGACCAGCAGCAGCATTCAACCCGTCGGCATCGAGAACGAGCGGATGTTGACATTCGCCGATCCATTCACGGAGGAACTGATCCGTTTCGCCATTGCGCCCGAGACCGGGGCCTGCCACTACCACGTCAGCCCACTGCGCGCGTTCATTCATCGATGCCCGTGAGGCCGGTGAAACCGTGCCCTCAGGGGTTTCTTCCAGGGGCTGAATGATCACTTCCGTGAGCTTCGCGGCCATGATTGAATGAATGCTGGAAGGGACACCGAGGACCACTGCTCCTGCACCTGCCTTCATCGCCGCGAGCGCTGTCAGGACAGGAGCTCCCGTAAAGGACCTGGATCCGGCAACAACGTAGACCTTCCCCGTTGAATATTTGTTTGCGTTCCATGCGCGCTCGGGCAGCCATCGGAAAACGTCTTCGCGTTCGATCCTGCACGTTACGCTCTTTCCGCTCCGGAACACCTCCGCAGGAATTCCTATATCGGCAACGACAACGTTTCCCGACCGCTCTTTCCCCTCGCCAAGGTAAAGCCCCGGTTTTGCCAGACCCATGGTGACGGTCAAATTTGCGCGGACTGCTTCACCAGCAACAGCACCAGTATTGGCATTCACACCTGAGGGTACATCCACCGCAGCCACAAAGGAACCCGATGCATTCATCCACCGCGCAAACCGGGCAGAATTCCCGTCCAGTGCCCCGGCAAAACCAGTTCCATACATCGCGTCAATGACCGCGTCGTACGTTCCTGGCCCGAGGACATCGGCCGCCGAATTTGCCTCTGCCATCCTGAGGCGGTCAGTAGACAACGCCGCAAGTACTTTCCATTGGGTATGCGCATCACCCTTGAGCGAATCACCAGCGCCAAGGGTAAAGAGATCCACCGCACACCCACGATTCAAAAGATGTCGTGTGATGACAAAGCCATCCCCGCCGTTATTCCCCTTGCCGGAAACGACGGCAACCCGTGATTGCGGCAACAGTCCGGCATGCAGCACAAGGTTGTCCACAAAAGCCTTCCCGGCATTTTCCATGAGGACAATGCCGGGAATCCCATACCGCTCGATCGCCGAACGATCGTATTCGCGCATCTGTTCCGACGTCGCCAGGAGCTGCATGGTTGGTCTTTGAATGTCAGAAAAACTTCGCAACAGCACTCAACACAACCGAGGGCAACACGCCGAGCCCAAGAAGTGCAAGAGCCGCTGCGACAATTGCTGTCATCCCCGACAGGGAANNAATGCAGACACCACGCTCATCACCACGCCCAGGATTGCCAGCCACGTGTAGCCGCCCGCGACTGCTCCAGCAAAGACGTAGTATTTTCCGAAAAACCCCGCAAACGGCGGGACACCGGCGAGAGAAAACATGAACACCGACATCAACAACGCAGTCAACGGTTTCTTCTTTCCAAATCCCGCATAATCATCATACGTGAGGTGCGTCCCCTCCGGCGACTCTTCAAGCGACAGGACTCCGAATGCACCAGCGTTCATCATGGTATAGGCCAGAAGATAGAACAGAACTCCTGTAGAGCCCGTAGCATTTGCCGCAACGACCCCGGAGAGGATGTATCCAGCGTGGGCGACGCTGGAATACGCAAGCATGCGCTTGATGCTGCGCTGTGCGATCGCCAACAGATTCCCCACTACCATTGACAACCCGGAAACGACGGCGAGGACTTCCCGCAGTGAATGTTCCTGCTTCACAAGCGCCGGCGTGNNCCCGCCGGTGGACATGAACGCGCTCACCGTGGTCGGAGCACCTTCGTACACATCCGGTACCCACATGTGAAATGGCACCGCAGCCACCTTGAATGCCAAGCCAACAAAGAGCAATGCCAATCCAATCATCAGCAGAGGCTCATGGGCATGTGCAGCAACGCCTGCCATGATGGAAGCAATATTTGTCGTCCCGAATGTACCGTACAGAAGGGCGATCCCATAGAGAAGAAACCCTGTCGCGAACGCGCCAAGCAGGAAGTACTTCAGGGAGGCCTCGTTGCTCGTTAGCCTTGTCCTGGCAAAGCCGGTGAGAACGTAGAAGGAAATCGACATCAGCTCAAGACCCAGG
>PMNP01000197.1 GCA_003161755.1 Ignavibacteriota bacterium
GGCCAGAAGCGCGATGAGTCGGGTGTCATCGCCTCATCAATCCAGATGACATTCCCCTTTTCATCGAGACCGAATTCGAATTTTGTGTCGGCAATAATAATCCCTTTGGTTGCCGCGTACGACGCACCGCGTTCATAAATGGCGATTGTTAGATCGCGTATTCGGCCCGNNCGAAGCGGGATTCCGCACACAGTTCCCGACCGCCGATAATCAATCCAGCCGGATCCCGAGAGGTAGCCTCGGACAATGCACTCGACGGGAAGTGGCTTCGCTTTTCGCACCAGCATGCTCCGCCCCGAAAACACATCCGGTCGGGATCTGAACGGCTCCGGAAAGTCCCGGACATTCGAGCTGAGAACATGATTGGGCACGAGGTCGCGCATCTGGTCGAACCAAAATGCGGAAATTTGTGTCAGCACCTTGCCCTTATTGGGAATCCCTTCCGGAAGAACGACGTCGAAAGCCGAGAGGCGATCTGTGGCGACGATGAGGAGTGACTCTCCCAGATCGAAAATATCCCGCACTTTCCCTTTGGCATTCGGAGCGAAGCCGTGATCGGCAGTGCCGAGGAGAATATTGGAAGCCATGCAAATCACCGGATCATATTGAGTGATGGTGGGAAACAGAAGCGGCACCAGACAGGCCGGTGCCGCGCGTGTTCAGGAATCAGTGACAACTCTCTCAACGGAGGAGTTTGGTCCCAATCATTTCTTCGATGGTGCCTCGAACGAAAGCCCTTTGCGGTGGCGCAGCAACACTTGGCCGGCTAATCGCGCCAAGTTTCAGCCCCTTCCATTCGGATGCGATCTTGTGCTGCACAAAGCTCTCGACCGCCCGTGCAACATCCTTCGAAGCATGTGCTCCCTTCCCTTGGCGCTCAACAAAAAGTTCTATCACAATCTGTTGACTTGATATCCGCTTGGGGACAATCATATACCGCAGTTGGGAAGCACGCCTCCATTCATACGAACGATGAAGGGCGCTGAACGTCGTTGGGACATTTTCAAAACTGCGTTCATCGGCAGTAGGGACGAGGCTGACCGTCACCCGCTCGAATTTTTGTGATTCTCGTGACACGGACATTCTGGACTCCTCTTGATTGGGCTACCGTGTTCAACACACGCCCTGGTGAACGCAGCCGCTTCAATATAGGAACATCTCTTCAGCAGTGCAAGTCTGCGACAACTGCGGCTCGTTTTCAGTCGTTGTTCGGGTCCACTGCCAACAAAGGCCGGCCAGTGACCCGGCTTTTACAACAATGCATCACGCGGAGGAGTTTCCACTCCAATTGCCTCCGCAAGACGACGCATATACTCATCTCTGGGAATTTCTATAGCACCAAACTGCCTTACATGGTCATTGATGATCTGCGAATCCAGCAGCAGGAATCCCCGCCTTCTTAGTGATTCCACAAGGGCCGCGAGACATGTTTTTGAAGCTTCCGGTTTTCTGCTGAACATGGATTCACCGAAAAACGCAGCCCCCAGCGTCACGCCATAGAGACCACCTGCAAGCACTCCATGCTGCCATGCTTCTACACTGTCGGCAAATCCGAGCTTGTGAAGTTGTGAATAGGCTCCGATGATCTCCGATGAGATCCAGGATTCAGGACGGTCCGCACATGCTACAATAACCTGCTCAAAAGCTTGTGAAACAGTGATAGAGAACACATTTTTGCGAATATTGCGCCGCAGACTGCGCGGAATCTTGAACGATTCGAGGGGAATGATGCATCTGGGATTGGGCGAATACCACTCAATTGGCCCGGTTTTTGACGTCGCCATCGGGAAGTACCCCGAGGCGTATGCCTTCAGGAGTATTTGTGGAGATAACGGTTGGACAGCATTCCTGGGCATGGTATGTCAAGAATTGAGTCAACCACATTCTGCCGTATGGTGCGCCAAACCTACCAATTCCTGAGCCGCTCCGGAACGTAGGTTTCGTACATGACATTCAGGCGCTTGGTCGACTGAGCATCGAGATCTTCGTCATCCCGGTCGCGTTTTACGAACATATCAAACGCTTCCTGATCTGTCCGCTTCATTTTGTGCGCGTAATCCCGTAATTCCTGAATCATCTTGTGTTGTTCGATACGAGTCATGGTTTCTCTTCCCGCACGAAAAATACAGAAACCACACCTGAATCTCAAGGGTATGGGACAACGCAGAAAAGTAACCCGGTTTGATTTTTCATCGGGGATTTCACAAATTCATAAATGAAACCCTCCCTCCTGACTTCCTGTGTGCGGTTGATCCGGCCTAAACAATGGATCAAGAATTTCTTCGTTTTTGCCCCGCTGATTTTCGCCAAGGAACTCTTCAATCCCCACCAGTTTCTTCTGACCTTGAGAGCGTTTATTGCNNCAGCCGGGGCTATCTATATTATCAATGATATCGTTGATGCTCCTGCCGACAGAAACCATCCCCGAAAGAAGAACAGGCCTATCGCTTCCGGGGCGCTCAGTGTTCGTCAGGCACTTGTCCTGTTTTTCGTGATCGTGGCGGGACTTGGTGTCCTCCTCATTGGGATGGAGCCGGAATTCATTGCCATCGTCATCCTGTATGGCGTGATGAACCTCCTGTATTCATTCCGACTTAAGGAAGTAGTATTGTTGGACGTGTTTGTCGTCGCTGCGGGATTCATGCTGCGTGTACTTGGCGGAGCGTTCGCCATCGATGTCCATGTTTCAAGTTGGCTCGTGCTCTGTTCGCTATTTGNNAAGCAGAGAGGAAAGTTCTTGCGCTCTACCAGCTGGATTTTCTCGACCAAATGCTCACGATCGCCGCGTCCGGTGCCGTCATTTCCTATGCGCTGTACACCGTCGCGCCACGGACGATTGAGATATTCGGAACTGAACGGCTCATCTATACTACTGTTCTCGTCTGTTACGGGGTGTTCAGATATCTCTTCCTTGCCCATACCACCGCCACAACAGATAATCCCACCAGCGCAATTACCTCAGATCTCCCCATCTTGGTGACAGGGTTTCTCTGGATAGCATCGTGCGTGCTCATTATCTACACGAGCGGCTCGGGAATCACGAATGGCCCCCGTTAAAACCACACTCCCCCACACAGCATTCTGACTGCCCGCAGGGAAGTTCCGACACGGCCGAGTGTCCCGTGGCCACTGCGGGGGCTGAGAGTAATCGGGTATGCTTCGATGACCTGCAAGACGGACAGACAACATCTTCCACTACTTCCCGCACCTTGTGAAACACATCGTAGACGCTCCCGCACTCATCACAGCGATAATCGTAGGTCGGCATAAATAGCCCTTCATATTCGTTCAGCAATGTCGCCATAACGCCAGGAAGTACTCTTGGGGAAACCCGATCGGCGCTGATGTGATGCACGGAGAGCGAAAAAGGGTCATTGAAGAGAGGGATTTGACTTCCCTGGGCCTTTTCTCTATATTTTATATGACTTTTGTGCTCGTTTGTGCCATCCAATTC
Organism: Ignavibacteriota bacterium; assembly: GCA_003161755.1. The sequence goes on from PMNP01000197.1 coordinate 3,455, forward strand.
TCCCTATGAACAGCATGAAGGGAAGGAACCGGGGCGAAAGCAATGCGTGTTGATTATGTGGGAGCACGGGTTCGAAGGATCTCTCCAGGGAACGCACTATGCGAGCCTGGACATCGGGTTCATAAAGGGATTGACTAGGCTGCATCATCTGCCGGGACGATAACCCTATACGAAAAAGGAATTCAGATGGAAGGAAATTTCTCCAACAGAGTGCAGGATGTCATTCGCCTGAGTCGTGAAGAGGCGTTGCGCCTTGGTCACGATTACATTGGGACGGAACACCTGTTGCTCGGAGTGATCCGTGAAGGGGAAGGCATTGCAGTAAAGATCTTGCGCAATCTTGGCGTAGACCTGTACAAGTTGAAGAAGGCCATCGAAGACACTGTTCGTACCTCCGGCGGGACTCTGACAATCGGCAACATCCCGCGTACGAAGCAAGCTGAGAAGGTCTTGAAGATCACCTACCTTGAAGCCAAGCTATACAAGTCGGACGTCATCGGCACAGAGCATCTCTTGTTGTCGCTGCTTCGGGACGACGATAACATCGCCGCACAGATTCTTCATCAGTTCAATATTCACTATGACACAGTCAAGGGGGAGTTGGACAATATCATCAGTGGCAAACCCTCCTCTCCACCGCACGCATCGGGACCTGAGAAGAAACCCGAGAAATCCAAGACACCCGTTCTGGATAATTTTGGGCATGACCTGACGCGGCTTGCCGCCGATGACAAACTCGACCCGATAGTCGGGAGAGAAAAGGAGATTGAACGGGTGGCACAGGTCCTCAGCAGGAGGAAGAAGAACAACCCTGTGTTGATCGGTGAACCCGGTGTAGGCAAGACCGCCATCGCCGAAGGTT
>PMNP01000084.1 GCA_003161755.1 Ignavibacteriota bacterium
GCACGGCGGATTGGATTCATGGTCGAAAGCCTGCCTGAGCACGAGGGTCAGAAAAAGGTCGATGACTGCTACCTGGAGCGCGAACTGGCGAAGTATCAGGAGGCCAAATCGAAATTCCGCTTGCACTATGCCTGATAATGCGTAGAATTTGAATTGTGACTGTCAGTAATCAAAATCTCAATTCCCGCGCTAGGGCGATCTCTTCACCGAAATCGCTGGCAGTCACATGCGCTGGCGCGGGAACTGAGGATTTGCGCTTTCACGGGAGCCGGCTATCGGAGGCCGCGGGTGTCTGCTGCCAGGCGATAAATCCCCCGTGCAGACCCCGCCCCGTGATTCTCCCCGACGAAGGATCTATGACCGAAACGCTGAAAGGCGACGGGATGCTGGACCTAGCGGGGAGACCCTTTTATGTTCCTCCCCATCCTTGAAATCTCANNACCCGCCTCTGCCATCGGCTGCGCTTCGCCCATCGGACGAACATCCACGCAGCCGATGAGTATTGGCTAGCGATTGACAGGACGGTGATAGAAATACTGAATCGCACCAAAGCATGATCCAAAAAAGTACTACCGTCCCACCGTTCAACTATGACGATGAGCTAAGCCCAAAAAGGGCCAAACGACAATTTAGAGCATTGCTGGTTTCTTGCGTGATGGAACGTGTTGGGTGCTCCCCAAAAGAAGCACTGCGGAGACTTCACAAAAGCGCGAAAGACCGCATAGAAAGAGAAAACCAAGATGCCCTCACCCAGGTGTGGCCTTAACGACAAGTAATAATTATGAGTGACACAACTTTTCCTTCTAACGGCGGCTGGCAATTCAGGCAAGCCGTTACAGGCTGGGTGAATCCCGCCGCCATGATTGGCAAGAACGCATCCATCCAGGCAATCAAGAAGCACCGCCTCGCCAACCCCGCGATTAGCGCCAAGCACAACCTCAGCACGGACCCCGTCGTGATCGAGAAAGAGCTTATCGCCTTCCAGCAGGCACGCGGGGCGTTGCCACCGGACCAGGCACCACCGTCTTTTCCCCAAGCCCGCAGCAGCCTTCCCGGCCACGTGGCGGCTGTTGCGGGCAATCTTAAGCGGGCTGCTGCCGGTACGGCANNCGAGATCATCAAAGCTGCACTCGAAGCCCGCAAGGACTTGGTTCTGGTCACACCTAGCGATGCTGCGCTCAAGTCCTGTGACGTGTGCAAGTGCCTGAACCGGCTCAAGGTGTGGTGCCCGCTGTCGCATATCGTGGCCAAGACCAAACCGGAGATCATGGCTGAGTTTCCCAGTCCATGCTGGATAGCGCGTAAGGACCAATGAACACCTGTAAAACTTGTCGTTATTGGATTGATCCTTCTTGGTTTGGGCCGCCCAGCTTGGACTGGCGTTACTGTGGAATGGCACAGAACAGCGTTGGAAGGCCAACCCCGAGTAATTCTTTAGCGATAGCGGAAGATGGCGAGGAGCAATTCGCGGAACTTAAAACCCACGAAACATTCGGCTGCAACCAACACAAACCCAATTGAAAATCTGTGTCGCCTACACGGTGGTTTCGCAAGGCCCTATTAGCGACCAGTATGCTTCCCGTTTCGTGGCCACGTGGCACGACTTTGTTCCAAGCGTTCCGTGCGACCTGATGGTGATTTGCAATGGTGGACCCCTACCTTTGCCCCTGTCCCTCATCTTCGCCCCGCTAAACGCCCAGATGTTACTAAGGGCGAATGACGAAGGCCGAGACCTGAGCGGATACGTGGCAGCAGCCCGGGGACCCGCGAAGGACTACGACATGCTCGTGTGCCTGGGCGAGTCGGTTTACTTCCACCGAGAGGGGTGGCTGAGACGATTGGCTGATGCGTGGACGACGTGCGGACCCGGAATGCTTGGACCATTTTCGTCAAATCTACTTCGTCCGCATCTTCAGACGACGGCATTCTGCACCTCGACCGCGCTGCTTCGTCAGTGTCCAATCAGCACGCGGGACAGATACCAGTACGAGCATGGCCAGAATTCTTACTGGCGCTGGGTGGAGCGCACGGGCCATCCGGTTCGCCTTGTGACCTGGGACGGCGAGTACGGACATCGCCAGTGGAGGATGCCCCGCAACATCCTCTGGCGCGGCGACCAGTCCAACTGCCTCATGTGGGCGAACCATACTGATCGCTGGCTCGCCGCCTCACCTGAAACCAAAGCCAAGTGGTCTCGGGGAGCGGACCAGCCATTTAGATGATTTATGACAACAGTAATCCACCACTCAGCAGACTACNNTCTTCTGCCGTGAAATCGCAAGGCACTTCCTTGGTGACAAGGACGTGACCTATATCGGTTGGAACTTTGGAGATCCACTTGTTCCAATTCCAAAAGAAGGTACGATCTACATTCTCGACCTTTCCCCTGAATGCTTAATCAGTGGCAGCGGTGGCGAGTTCTTCAACCGGATCATTTGGATTGACCACCACAAGACCAGTATCGACAAATTTGCCAAGGACATACCCGGCTACCGCATTGACGGCGTGGCAGCGTGCCGGTTGGCGTGGCAGTGGTTCAAATTCAACGGGGAACCCACTTCCACAAAGCAGCACTTCGTTGGGCGAATTGTTGACGAACCTCTAGCCGTCCGTCTCGCCGGGGAATACGACATTTGGGACAAACGTGACCCCGCCGTCGATGTGTTTCAATACGGCCTTCGCTGTGACGATAAAGTGAAGTGGGAAGAATTGCTATCGCCAGAAAAGTTTCCCTCAAACGGTCCAAGTTATTTGGAGAGTGTTCTGATATATGGAATGGCAGCACAGTCATACGCCCAAAAGGTTGATGCCGACCTCGTTACGCACCGTTCGTACCGCCTTGATTGGGAAGGACTTAACTTCATCGTGCTCAACACGGGACGATTCAACAGCCTCACTTTTGCTGCGCTGGACAAACCAGAAACCGGTCACGATGCGCTTCTGGGCTATATGTTCAACGGCAAGTGCTGGACCGTCTCGCTCTACCACGCCAAGCACCGCACCGACCTGGACCTGAGCTTGATTGCTGTCAAGCATGGCGGCGGAGGCCATCGTGGTGCGTGTGGATTCACCTGCAAGACCCTTCCATTCATGCGGTGAAAATCGCCATCGTCTATATCTACGCCCCCGCAGCCGGAAAGAATGACGCCTACGCGATGCGCTTCCTTGACTCCTACCACGCCAACCCGCCCGGGCTGGATCATCAAAGCGTCATCGTCTTGAACGGCACGCCCCAGACCAGCGAAACCACCTGCCTGTTCTCCTCGCTTCCAAACTGCACGTTTCTAGAACACGATAACAGCGGCTTCGACATCGGCGGATTTCAAGCCGCCGCGAGGGCCATCCCCTGCGACATGATGGTGTTCTTCGGCGCCTCGACCTACTTTGGCCGGCCCGGCTGGCTCATCAAAATGGCCACAGCGTTCAACCGGCTCGGCAACGCCCAGTATGGCGCGATGGGCAACTTCGGGGACGGAGCCGTGGCTGTGTGGCCGCACATCCGCACGACGGCCTTCTGGATGAACCCGGCGCTGATGAACGCCTGCCCGATCAAGGTGACACGGCCTGAGCAACGTTATCCCTGGGAACATGGGAGGAACTGTTTCACGGAATGGGTTACCAAACAGGGCCTCAAGTCCTGGGTGGTGACGTTCCACATGGAACTTCTTTGGCCGCATTGGAATCTGGACCCGGAGGGATACGCGCGCGGAAATCAATCGAACCTGCTGGCGGGAGACAGGATGTGCGAACCTCCTTACTGGCCAATACGATGAAGCTGGCGATTTTTTTTCATTGCTTATTTTTCATGGACACGCCGGACAACCTGCTGACCAACGCGGTATGGATCGTGACCGATCAAATGCTGGAGTTGGAACGGTGCGGCCTTCTCGCTGCGACCACCGAGTTTCATGTCGGCCTGAATGGTGGTGAGGAAAGTGCGCGTATGGCAACCCTGCTCATTCCCCCCAAGGCCAAGATCCGGCTTCACGGTTTGCAGTGCCATAATGAGAACCGAACCATTCGGATGCTGGAGGAATGGCTGCCAGGGCACGAGGACTGGCTCGTGTTTTACTTCCACGCGAAGGGCTCAACCTCCCCGCCCGAGAGGCAGTCGATGAGCGAACGCTGGAGAATGTGCATGATGAGGCACTGCATCACGAACTGGAGAACCTGCGTTTCGGACTTGTATAAGGGCTGCGATGCGGTTGGGTGTCATTTCATGGAGCCGCCTGCAACGCCGCCCGGTCAACGCATATTCGGGGGTAACTTTTGGTGGGCAAAGGCGTCATACCTGAGCACCCTGCCGTCCATCTTGCAGCGCGACCGAATCAGGTTTTCCGGCATTGATTCGCTAGACTCGCGCTATGAATCGGAGGTCTGGATTGGAAATGGTCCACAGAAACCTCGCGTAAGAGATTTTCATCCGGGATGGAACCCTAGTAAAATATCGACTTGCTCGCTATGAAAACCTGTGAAACGTGCAGATATTGGAAGCGCCAGGAACCCGACATTTTGCCACTTCGGGAAGGATACGCTTGGTGCGAGATGGCACAGAACAACTATGGAAGGTGTGAACCTTTCCACCCAGAATCCCTTTGTCGCGCCGAAGATGGTGAAGAATTCGAGGCTGGGTTGTCCACACACAAAACCTTCGGTTGCAACCAACATCACGCGAAATGAAAATCTGCGTCTTCTCACCGTTCTCGAACCTCAAGGAGTTGGCTGAGCTCACCGTGCCGAACAAGCGAAAGTATTGCGACCGGCATGGCTACGAGCTTCTCACACCTCCGCTCGGGGGCACCGGCTGCAACTTCGATGAGATGTACGGGCTCAGGCGGCGGATGCCGCTGGTGGTAGAACTGCTGAAGACCAACGCCTATGACTGGGTCTGGGTGGTGGGGGTGGACGTTCTTATCACGAACATGGCCACGAATCTCAGGTCCATACTGGATGAAGATTACGGGATGGTGGTGGGAACGGAGCCAACGGGCGTAGGCATGGACTCGTACCTGATTCGAAGTCGGAAGGGCGGGCTGGAATTTCTGGAGCGTGTCGTCAGCCACAAGGACGCACCCCTGGGGGCATTTCAGGACCAGTCCACGATTGACACCCTCTGCCGTCAGGAGCCGGAATTGCTCAAGGTCGTCAAGCTTGTGCCTCAGCGCCAACTCAACGCCTACAAGTACGAGTACCTTCACCAGTACGGCTCCCTGCATCCCGGCTTTGTGACGGGCACCGATTGCCTGGGCCAGTCCGAGGAGTGGCAGCCTGGGGACTTCGTGTTGCATGTGCCCGGCATCGGAGACGGGCAGAAGCTCACTATCCTTCAGGAGACCTTACCCCTCATACAAGAATGATTGCTCTACTCGGATCACACGGCTACATCGGCAGCGCGTTTGCGGAGGAGATGACGCGGCAGGGAATAGAGTGGTCCGATGTGAAATATGACAATTTCATTCGCATCGGATTATTGGAGTGGGACCTTGTCATCAACTGCGCGGCGTTCATTCCCAAAACTTCGGTGGAAGAATGTGAGAACTTTAAGGCGGAAACGCTGCGCGGCAATTTAATGCTGCCGGCTCGTTTGGCTGAGATGTGCCGGAAAAGAAGGCTTCCGCTGGCCCACATTTCCACCGGCTGCCTCTGGAGCGACGGACTGGAGCACTCCGAGGATGATCCTCCCCAAAGGANNCTGCGGTTTCTACATTGGCACGAAGGTCTTGGCTGAAGAGGCCGTGAGGACCTGCCCCCGGCATTTCATTTGGCGTCTGAGCCTGGCCTTTGACGAGCGCGACCAGGAGCGCAACTACCTGACGAAGCTGGCCACCTTCCCAGACGTGTACGATCGGGATAACTGCGTGTCGCACCGATTTGATTTCGTGCGGTCCTGCCTGGAGCTTTGGAAACGCCGCGCTACGTTCGGGACCTACAATGTGATGAACCAGGGAAGCATCAAGGCGACGAAGATTGTCGAGATGCTGATGCGGGCCGGGATACGCAAGACCGATCCTCGCATCATCACCGCTGGCCACGGGGACTCGAAGGCGAGCGTGTCGAAGCTATNNCTATCCACCGGCATTTCCATCCGCTCATCCGAGGAAGCTGTTTCAGAGAGCATCAAGAACTGGATCACCAAAACCTGACACCATGTACACCAACCATACCCGCTGCCGCGCCTGCAAATCGGAAAAGCTCATTCCCGTATTTGATCTCGGCATTCAGCCGCTCAGCAACGACTTCGTGAAAGAGGGAGAACCCCACGCCGGTTACGCCCCTCTTAAAGTGCTTTTTTGCGAGAAATGCTCGCTGGCCCAGCTTTCCGTAGTCGTGGACCCGGCCATACTTTACAACCACTACTCCTACGTCACTAGCCCATCTCAGATGATGCGCGACCACTTCAGGAACCTCATCACCGACATCGCCAAGGAAACGGACGGCAAGAACGTGCTGGAGATTGGCAGCAATGACGGGCGGCTCTTGAAGATGATGAAAGACGGAGGCGGCTACAACGTCGTGGGAGTTGACCCCGCGCTGAACCTCGCCGCCATTGCCACCGAGAACGGCATCCAAACGATCCGGGGCATGTTCTGCTCAGCCCTCGCCAGCACGCTCTCCAAAGTGGACATCGTCATCGCCCGGCACGTGTTCTGCCACGTGGACGACTGGCAGGATTTCATCGCGGGCCTGGAACTGGTCTCCCACCCGGACACGCTCATCTGCATTGAAGTGCCCTACGTCGGCGACACGCTCAAGAAGTGCGAGTTTGACCAAACGTATCACGAGCACCTGTCATACTTGAGCATCAACGCCATGCGGGCTTTGATGGAGCCGTCCAACCTGCGTCTGGACCGGGTCATACGTTACAGCATTCACGGTGGAGCCATACTGCTGATGCTGCGGCGCAAGGACGCGCCCATTCAAATCGTGTCGCTGGGAGACCTGGAAAAGGAAAACATCACCTCCCAGGATTGGGCCAAGTTCTCCGCCGAGGCCCGTGACCAGATTGGACGGCTCAAGGCCACGGTGGATTGCATTCACGCCCAAGGCAAGACCGTCGCGGGCCTGGGAGCCTCAGCCAAGAGCACCGTATGGATTTCAGCGTGCGAATTCACCCGCAAGGACATCTCCTTCATCGCGGACAACACGCCGCAGAAGCAAGGCACCTTCTCGCCGGGCACCGATATTCCGGTGGTTGACGAGGGTGCTGTGCTGCGTGACCTGCCGGATTACCTCATCGTCTTCTGTTGGAATTTCTGGGGCCGAGAATTGTGGGAGAAGTTCGCGTTTGCGCGCGCAAAGGGACTGAAGTTTATCGTTCCTGTACCTAAGATTCAGGTTTGTTAACGGTGGCAACGGGGGTAAGGTGACTGAGAATTATGCCGTCTGAAGTTGCCATTTCAGTTGAGACTCCCCAAAGCCTATGGAGAAAGTCGCATCCTGACTACGGACGCCAGTATTATTTGGCCAATCGAGAACGCTTGCTGAATCGAATGAAAATTCTACGGCAGGCCGATCCAGAAAAAGCGAAAGCCAAATCAAAAAAATATCGGGAGAAACATTTTGATGCTGCGCGTCAAGCCACTAAAAATTGGCAAAAGGCGCATCCTGAACGAGGTCGTGCCGCTTGCCGTAGATGGTATCGTAGAACCGTTGAAAGTCGCCGAACCAAGACCTCCGAAAAGAATAAAAAGTATCGAGCCACGGCAGACCTTGAAGCTCTCAAGAAATATCATCGTGAATGGTGTAGAAAAAATCACCATCGGTTAGCCCACTATGGGGCCGTCAGGCGTGCTCTAAAAAAAGGGGCAACGGTGAACTTGGCCCAAATGAAGGAATGGATTTCTGTCGTGAAGTCCAAGCCAACCGCTAAGTGCTATTATTGCGGAAATTCCATTCCGACCAAAGCGATACACTTGGACCACATCATTCCCCTTTCCAAAGGCGGAGCCCATTCGGTTGAGAACCTTTGTGTGTCCTGTGCGCCGTGCAATCTTTCCAAAAACAACAAGTCCGTTGGGGCGTGGNNAATGAAATACAATACAGTGTCGGCTGTTGAGGAGAAGGTGTTCGATTGCCGATTAGCCGACCAAGTGCGTGCCGATGATCGGAATGTGCTCCTTAGGCTTTATTCTGGAAATCCTCCGTACGACGAGGCCACGGAGGTTGAAAATCAGATTCAATACAATCGCAATGATTTGACGGGTCCGAACGTTCTCGCTCAGGCTCGCACGCAGTACAACAACGCCCATCTCCGGCCTTCTAATTTCTTCACCGCTAGACCCCAAAGCGGTCCCGGCCACAAACGCTCTAAATGGTCATCTCTTTTCACCTCACACGCCAACCGACCGCTGAAGGCGTCTCCGGCGCAGAGCGCAATGATTAAGTCTCAAGGAACTAACTTGATGACGTTTGGAATCGGACCTGTGAATTGGAAGGACCGCCGTTCCATAATCCCAAAAGGCATCCCGATTAGCAGCCTGTTGATACCCTCAGAAACCGACATTGAGGACTGGGACAATTTGGAATTCTTCGCAATATTCCGAGAATGGACGGTATCGCAGCTTTACGACATGACGCATGGGCCAAAGGTTGATCCAGGATGGAACTTGGAAATGGTCCAGAAGGCTTACGACTACATCAAAGACGATCTCCGAAAGTCGCCAAACTCCCTCGCCTTCCAGTCCATGCCGGACAGGATTACCGATTTAGCCAAGCAGGACAAAGGTCTGTACGGCAGCGATGCGGTTCCCACAGTAGATGTTTGGGATGCGTACTGCAAGTCTGAGGATGGGAAAAGCTGGCTTCGGCGCATCATTCTCGATAGNNAATGACCTCTTTCTCCGAGTCTGGAAAACGACCTACATCCCGAAATGAAGTAGCTGGCAAGGAGCAATTCCTTTACACCAGTGGGAATCGTAAATATGCTGATAGTGCCTCTCAGATAATCCACTGCCAATTCGGGGACTGCACGTGCAACTCCCCAGTTCGATACCACAGCGTGCGGGGTTTGGGTTGGATGATGTGGGGCATCTGCGACATGCAGAATCAGCTTCATTGCAAATTCAACGAAGCGGTTATGGAAA
>PMNP01000298.1 GCA_003161755.1 Ignavibacteriota bacterium
CGCCCGGCGTGTGATGGCGGTCATTCGGCCGTTGACGGTGGTCATTGATAATTATGGAGATGCGGCGGAGCTGCTTGATGCAGTAAACAATCCTGAAGATGCTTCCATGGGATCGCGGAAGGTGCCGTTTTCAAAGGTCCTGTATATTGAGCGGGACGATTTCCGGGAAGACCCGCCGAAGAAATACTTCCGGCTATCACCGGGGGCGGAAGTCCGGCTGCGCTATGCCTATATTGTGAAATGTGTGGGGGTGGTAAAAGACCCTGAGAGTGGAGAGGTCACGGAGATCCATTGCACGTATGATCCCGATTCGAAGAGCGGGAACTCCGGAAGCACGCGAAGAGTCAAAGGAACCATCCACTGGGTTTCCGCTGCTCATGCCGTGAATGCTGAGACACGTTTGTATGATCGCCTCTTCAGCATTGAAAATCCCGGNNGAGTTTCATCAACCCATCATCGCTGGAAGTGGTGAAGGGATGCAAAGTGGAGCCAGGATTAGCCGCCGCCCAACCACAGGAACGTTTCCAATTTGAACGGCTCGGCTATTTCTGCGTCGACGAAGATTCCCGCCAGGGGGCTCTCGTATTCAACAGGGCGGTGACGCTGCGCGATACCTGGGCGAAAATCCAGAAGTCGTGATCGAGCCACGCACCAATGGGCGTACATGACCGAGTTGAACATTATCAGGATCAAGAATGCCGTGTTTTACGCCTATCATGGCGTCATGGCGGACGAACAGAGCCTCGGCGGAAAGTTCGAGGTGGATGTGGATTTGCGTTGTGATCTCTCCGCCGCGGCTGAGAGCGACAAGCTCCATCGTACAGTCGACTATGAAGCGGTGTACGCTGTGGTGCAAACAATCGTCCTGGCGAAGAAGTACCTTCTTCTGGAAGCTCTTGGTGGTACAATCACCAAAGGGGTGCTCCGGGAGTTTCCCAATGTTGCAGAAGTGACCGTCAGGATTCGAAAGCCCCACCCACCCGTCAAAGGGGTGGTGGACTACGTCGAAGTGGAGATCACCAGTCACCGATGAAGACCTATCGCGTATTCCTGGGGATTGGATCGAACCTTGGCGAACNNAAAGTGGTCTGGTGGTCTTCAGTGTATGAATCCGAACCTTATGGAAAGAAGGACCAGCCTGCATTTCTGAATGCGGTGGGCGAAATTGAAACATCGCTCATGCCGGGAGAACTGCTCGCACTACTCAAGACGATTGAGCAGCGCATCGGTCGCGGTACCTCCGAACATTGGGGGCCGCGCGAGATCGATATTGATGTTCTTCTGTACGATGGGCTGGTGAAGAAGGATGCCGATGTAGAGGTGCCGCACCCGGGATTGGCAGAACGACGCTTTGTCCTGGTCCCTTTTCGTGAAATCGCACCGGATGTTGTTCATCCGGTCAGCGGATTGACAATCGAAGAGCAGGCAGCGGCGTGCAAGGACAAGGGGAGGGTGGTCAAGACGATTTTTCGGTTATTCCCATAACTCGGTGCATGCAACCCGGAGCCGTCGTGGCAACTCAAGAACCCGTTTCATCGCTGATTGCGCAAACGAATCTTCGGTATGTTGCTGTCGAAGGATGTATCGGCGCGGGCAAAACAGCGCTCAGCAAGATGCTGGGCGAACTCATCGGAGGGCAAGTTGTCCTGGAAGAGTTTGATGCAAATCCCTTCTTGAAGGATTTCTACCGTGACCCTGAACGGTATGCGTTCCAGACACAGATCTTTTTCCTCTTGACGCGCTACAAACAGCAGAAGGATCTTCTTCAGGCCGACCTCTTTCACAGGTTTCTTGTCACCGACTACATTTTTGAGAAGGATAAGATTTTCGCCTATCTCAATCTGCAGGATGAGGAACTGAAGCTCTACGAAACATTGGTGAGCAGTNNACGGACCTCGTGATCTATCTTCAGTCTTCCGTTCCGCGGCTGATGCAAAATATCAAGAACCGGGGGAGGGGATATGAAATGGAAATGTCAAAGGACTATATCCGCGATCTGAATGAGGCGTACAACTACTATTTCTTCCGATATAAGGCTTCCCAGCTCCTGATTGTGAATGCGGCGGAGATGGACTTTGTGGGGGATGAGCGGCAGTTCAACGATCTTGTTCGCGCGATATTCCGGCCGGATAGGGCGGCTGTGGAATATTATAATCCATCAAAGGAACGAAAACCGTAGGAATGCAAAGGTTGTCTCATATGGTGTACAGTTTACTGTGTACAGTGTACCGAGTATAGACGACAANNACTGCACGGTACACTGTCCACTGTACACGGTCCACAGTTCACTGGTCCAAAGGAACTCCTGCTCGTGCTTCGAATTGTGTTGCTCTTTGCCGTGGTGTACCTGTTTTGGCGGATCCTCCGATCGGCGGTCCATGTCGTGATCAAACGGCCGCATACGGGCGGAACAACAGGACCGAAGCCGCATAAGCCTGATTTCTCCGACGTCCAGGACACTGATTACGAAGATGTCACCCCGCCTCGGGATGCGGGGACACGTTCCCCTTGAACATGAGAAACCCAACGTGGCCGGAATTCTTGAGCGAGCGCTAAAACGCGCTGTGGGATCCACCCTTCGCATCCTGGTGGGAAACCCATCGCCCAACGAGCCTTCGACGACCGACCCTCGATCCATTCTGGTTATCCGGCAGCACAATCAGCTTGGCGACATGCTCTGTGTTGTACCGCTCCTGAAAGCCCTCCGCGCAACATACCCCAGAGCCCGCATTTCGCTTATCACCAGCCCTGTGAATCATGAGGTCATGGAACACAACCGGTTCCTTGATGAAGTCTTGCTGTATGACAAGGCGATGTTTCTCGGCAAGCGAAGGATAAGTCCTGGCAAANNCAGTGTCGACGTCGTTTACAAGCGATCTGCTTGCCTATATCAGCGGCGCTCCCGTCCGCATTGGAACCGGATCGCTCGATGGAGTCGAAAACGCCTCGGCCTTTGTGTATAGCCAGCAGGTCGAATTGGATTGGCGCAATGATCCCCAACGCCACCAGACCCTGAGAAATCTGGACATCGCGGCAAGTCTGAACCTGTCCAAGGTGGGTTTGGGTATTGAAATGACGCTGCTGGACAAGGAGCGGGAAGAAGGGTTGGCCGCCATAGCATCTGCAGGTTTGCCCCGAGGACGGCTCATTGGCTTTCATCCAGGCGCTGGGAAGCGTCCCAACCGTTGGGCGGCAGATCGATTTGCTCAAACGGCCAATGCTCTCTGCGTGGAGTTCAAAGCAGCCGCCGTTGTCACTGCCGGACCAATGGATGATGAACCCGTGCAGGCGATGGTATCTGCTTTATGTGTTCCATATTATGTTGTTAAAAATGAATCAATTAGACGAGTTGCTTCAATTTTGGAAGGGGTCGATCTCCTTGTCTCAAATGACACGGGGATCATGCACGTGGGAGCAGCAGTTGGGACGCCCGTCTTGTCGCTGTTCGGGCCAACGGAACCCCGGCAATGGGCTCCACAGGGTCCGCAACACAAGTTCCTTCAAGCCGCAGACGGATCAATGGATTCCCTGTTAGTGCGGGAAGTCCTGGTTGCTGCCCGTTCCATGCTCGCGGCCGTGGAACATCCTGTGCGCTGAGGCGTTTGAAGGATATACTGAGGGTCAGGGGACGAAATACGTGATGCTTAAGCATATTGATGTGATGACACCCGGACTTCCAACTCCTGCTGAAAAGGAGACTTTCACCATGGAAATCCAAAGGCTAAAACGTGAACGGAACGCCGTAGTTCTCGCTCATTATTATCAGGAATCAGACATCCAGGATGTGGCAGATTTCATTGGCGANNGCAATGCATCCTGATCACGTTTCGATTACTTACATCAACTGTTCGGCGGAAGTGAAGGCAGCGAGCGATATCATTTGCACTTCAAGCAATGCTGAGAAGATTATTCGTCAGATCCCGGAAGACAAGAAGATCTTCTTTGCCCCAGACAGGAACTTGGGCAGATATCTGGCGAAGAAGACCGGACGGGACATGCTTCTGTGGGAGGGCTCGTGTATAGTGCATGAGACATTCAGCGTGAGGAAGCTCGTGTCACTTCAGCTTGAGCACCCGGAAGCCGAGGTGATTGCCCATCCTGAGTGTGAGGATCCAATTCTGGAAAGGGCATCATTCATAGGGTCAACCAGTGCGCTCCTTCGTCATGTCGGGACGTCGTCACGGACCCAGTTCATTGTGGCGACGGAGTCAGGAATCCTTCACCAGATGCAGAAGCAATCGCCAGGAAAAGAGTTCATCCCGGCTCCTCCAGAAGCGAATTGTGCCTGCAACGAATGTCCCTACATGAGACTCAACACTCTTGAGAAACTCTATCTTTGCATGAGAGACCAGGAGCCTGAAATTACACTCAATCCTGAGATCATTGCGCAGGCTCTAAAGCCGATTCAGAAGATGCTCGCGATGAGCTAATGGAATGTGTTGACTTCACGGTCTCTCGCATCTGCATATTCCAAGCTTTTTCTGCGCATCTGTCCACTGTTTACTGTCCACTGTCAACTGTTTTGTTAATTCCGCCCCCTTTCGTATATTCCTTTAGGAGTGTCACGTAACTCATTACCCAATTCTCCACTTTGTCCCAAAGCGTGGTTGAGCCATGGCGAGAACCTACATAGAAGAACTGTCTGGTTTGGTGGGTCAGACTGTCACGCTGAAAGGGTGGTTGTATAACAAGCGCTCGAGCGGAAAAATCAGGTTTCTGATCATGCGGGATGGGACCGGACTTTGTCAAGGTGTTCTTGTCAAGAGTGCGGTTGATGAGAGGGTGTTTGCGCAGTTTGACCTGTTGACACAAGAGTCTTCGTTTGCTATGGCGGGAAAGGTGAGGAAGGAAGATCACGCTCCTGGAGGGTTTGAGCTCGACATCACAAGTGTGGAGATCATTCAGGTTGCAGAGGAGTATCCGATTACTCCTAAGGATCATGGCGTGGAGTTTCTCATGGACCATCGCCATCTCTGGCTCCGTTCCAATCGCCAGCACGCAATACTGCGGATTCGCCACCAGATCATAAAATCCATCCGGGACTTTTTCGATTCCAAGGGGTTTGTGTTGCTTGATGCCCCGATTTTTACCCCCGCCGCGTGTGAAGGTACCTCCACACTATTTGGTACGGACTACTTTGATTTGGGCAAGGCGTATCTCACGCAGTCGGGGCAGCTTTATGGTGAAGCAGGGGCGATGGCGTTCGGCAAGGTGTACGTGTTCGGACCAACGTTTCGCGCAGAAAAATCGAAGACGCGCCGGCACCTGACGGAGTTTTGGATGGTAGAGCCAGAGGTGGCGTTCAACGACTTGAATGACGATATGGACCTCGCAGAGGAATTCCTGGAGCATATCGTTCAATCTGTACTGAAGAACAGGATGCCTGAGCTTCAATTGCTCGAACGGAATATAAAATTCCTGGAG
Organism: Ignavibacteriota bacterium; assembly: GCA_003161755.1. Next base: position 5,425 of record PMNP01000298.1, read on the forward strand.
AACGTTCGCCGTCCGCTTCCGCGTATCACGTACGATGAAGCCGTCGAGNNGACCTTGGAGGCACGGACGAAACTGTAATCTCTGAGGAATTCGATCGGCCGGTCATGGTGCACCGTTATCCCTCCGCGGTCAAGGCATTCTACATGAAAAGAGACCCGCAGCGTCCGGATGTGGCGCTTGCCGTGGACGTCCTCGCGCCGGAAGGATACGGGGAGATCATCGGCGGAAGCCAGCGTGAGGACGATCTCAACCTGCTATTGGGCCGCCTGAAGGAAAACAATCTTCCTCAGGAAGCGTTTGATTGGTACCTTGATCTCCGGCGATTCGGCTCTGTTCCTCATGCAGGATTCGGTCTTGGGATTGAGCGCACTGTTGCATGGATCTGCGGACTCGATCATGTGCGGGAGACAATTCCCTTCCCTCGAATGATTTATCGGCTCACACCATAGGAATGCTCATGCTCAGTGTTTCCCATCTCCGGAAAGAATTCGATGGCACGGTTGCAGTAGCAGATGTCTCCTTTGAGGTCCGGCGGGGCGAAGTGTTTGGCCTGCTTGGACCCAACGGCGCCGGCAAGACCACAACAATCAGGGCCATTCTCAATATCCTGCAGCCTGACAGTGGGACGATTCTCTACGACGGGAAACCGTTTTCGGAGGCCGTTCGGAATGCCGTTGGGTATCTCCCGGAAGAACGAGGGCTCTACAAGAAAAGCAAACTCCTTGATACCATACTATATTTTGGTGCGTTGCGCGGACTCTCCAGAACGAAGGCTCGAGGCGAGGCTCTCCGTTGGTTGAAGCGCCTCAACATGATGGAGCATGTGCAGCACAAGGTGGAAGAACTCTCCAAGGGAAACCAACAGAAGATTCAGTTTATTACGGCTGTCCTTCACGATCCGCCACTCATCATCCTCGATGAGCCCTTTAGCGGACTTGATCCTATTAATCAGGAACTTCTCAAAGATATCTTTCTCGAACTGAAACAGGCGGAGAAAGCCGTGATCTTTTCCACACACCAGATGGATCAGGCGGAGAAACTGAGCGACGAGATCTGTCTGATTAATCACGGGAAAGTGGTCGTTGCAGGGGCGCTGCGGGATGTGAAGCGGCGGTACGGCTCGAATGCGCTGGCGCTCGAATTCCAGGGAGATGGCGCGTTTCTCGAGACGATTGCCGGCGTTCGGAAGGCGATCCTCTATGGCAATTCCGCCGAATTGCAGCTCGAGGCAAGTGCCAATCTGCGCGATCTCATTGCGCTTGTCAATGAACGCGTTGAACTCCGGAAAGTCGAAATCAGGGAGCCGTCACTGCAAGCAATTTTCCTGGAAGCTGTTGGCGCGGCCCTGCCGGCAGGACAGGAGGCCCGCGCATGAACAAGATCCTTGTTGTCGCCCGCTGGGAGTTCATGGAGAAGGTGAAGAGCAAACTCTTCCTCATCGGCCTGTTCGTCACGCCGGTGATCATCCTTGCAGTATCGTTTCTTCCCGCTGTCTACGTGACACAAGAAGACAAGTCATCGAAAGTGGTGGGGATCATCGACGAGTCAGGCCAGGTCGCTCCGGAGTTCGCCCGGAAACTGGAGTCAGAATACCACTTGTCGAACGGACAGCCGAATTATATTGTGCGGATTATCAGCGAGGGTTCCCTCGATGAGGAGATCATGAATGAGCGGCAGTTGGTGGTCAGGGATGAAATTTTATGCTTAACCTGTGCAGGAGCGGGGTACTATCGAGAAAAGGTTTTCCACTAAA
>PMNP01000399.1 GCA_003161755.1 Ignavibacteriota bacterium
CAGGCGCGTGGTCCATATTTTCTGCAATATCGAAATCGTGGCGCAGGAATTGCATCGGTGGGAACTATCAGGTTACGTCGTCGGTCGCGTCATCCCGCTCGACATGTTTCCCGGGACGAACTCGATTGAAATCATGGCGGAGATGACGAAGAAATAAGCAATATTCTCTATGGAGAAACGTTCTCCATCGGCACGTTCAGAATCGGGTACTTCCTCCAATCCTTGTAATCAAAATGCCACCATTCTCCTTTGTTGACGGAGAATCCCGCTTCCTCCATGATCCTCCTGAGAAAGTCCCGGCGTCTGCGTTGCACAACGGTTCCACCCCCGTACCTCGGCGAAGCACGCCGGGTGAAGTCATCGAACGGACTCGGCATGACGACTTCTTTTCCCGTTGCAAGGTCATAGAGGGAAAGATCAACGGCACAGCCACGGTTGTGCACGGAACCTTTGGCCGGGTCCGCCACGAAGCTACGTTTCGCCGGCACGACTGAATCCCAGAATGCTTTTGTCACACTCCATGGACGATACGCGTCAAACACCAGCAATCCGAATCCATGCTTTGCAACCGCCCGGTTGGCAGAGACCANNCATAAAATTGCGTGATGTCGCGTAGCGGATGTCCAGGTGAATGGTGGAGTCAAGCCGCGTGAGCTCTACCAGCTCTGGGGCACGCAACGCCGAGCCAACTGCGACATTCGGAGGTTGGGCGAAAACGGAGAACGACGCCCATGCAGTGAGGAACAGGCAGCGTGCAAGAATACGAAAATTGAAAAGGCGAGGATGGAGCAAGGAGCGGACTTCTTTCCTCTCTCGTCTCAGCACCAACTGTCGTCTGTTCACTGTCATCTATCCTCCGTGCTGATCTCGCATCGAAAAGAGCACATTGCGGTAAACTGGCTGACCTAGCATCAGTAATATTGCTCATAATTGCACTATTTTCAACACTTCCTCCGACTGGAAGCATAACAATTTCATGATTAGGTTTTCCAGTGCAAGCTCTCTATCATAAGAGGTATATTGAGATGTATTCGAATCTTTTCAATCATCGGATAGGCAGCAATGGTCCAGCCCGAAGAATCCACAGCCGACGACCGGCATGCGGATGACACAGCATCGCTTGCGCCAACCTCTCCTGCGCCTGGCGCGTTGNNCCCGCCGATCATGGGAATTCGCCCGCAAATCAGCCGACACTCGATCCTTCGCTCTACATCAACAGAGAGCTGAGCTGGCTTGAGTTCAATCAGCGCGTTCTGGATGAGGCGATGGATTCACGCCATCCGCTTTTGGAACGGGTAAAGTTTCTTTCGATTGTAGGATCGAATCTTGATGAATTTTTCATGATCAGGGTGGCGGCGATCCGCGAGCAGGTCTCTGCTTCCGTCATGGAGTATTCCCCTGATGGACGGACTCCCGTGCAGCAGCTCAAGGCAATTCACGATCGCGTATCGCAGATGCTGAATTCCATGGCCTCCTGTTTCTGGAAGGACATTCATCCGAAACTTCGCGCCGCGGGAATCCACCTCCTGCGTCTTGACCAAGTGGGAGCCAGCGAACGAGAACTCCTCTCCGAGCTGTTTGCCAGGGAGATTTTTCCCGTCCTTACTCCTCTTGCCTTCGACCCAGGGCACCCCTTTCCGTATATCTCCAACCTGAGCCTGAATCTCGCTGTCGTCGTGTTGACACCGTCCGGTGAGGAACGCTTTGCGCGCGTAAAAGTGCCCGATGTCCTCTCACGGCTTGTGGAGATCCCGAGCAACAATGATCATGATTTCTCGTTCGTGTGGCTTGAGGACCTCATTGCTGCAAACCTGCACCTCCTCTTCCCCGGATTGACGATCCGTGAATCATATGTCTTTCGCGTGACACGCAACGCCGACATCGAAATCCAGGAAGACGAAGCGGAAGATCTGATCCATTCCATCGAAGAATCCATCCGGATGCGGAGGTTCGGCTCGGTAGTGCGCGTTGGGATTCAACACGACATTCCGGAGCGAATCAAGCGCATACTCGGAGAGAATCTGGAAGTTACGCCGGACGAAGTCTATAAGGTGATGGCGCCCCTCGGTCTCGTCCATCTAATGAGCCTGCTAAAACTCCCGAGACCCGATCTGAAGGACCCGGTTCATCATCCTTTACTGCCCGTTTTTGACGAGGATGGAGAAGACATCTTCGGCCGGATCCGCGAGGGAGACATTGTCCTCCATCATCCCTATGATTCGTTTGCGCCCGTCGTTCAATTCATTCGGCAGGCCGTGCGTGATCCAAATGTTCTGGCAATCAAGCAGACGTTATACCGTATCGGGAGGGAGTCGCCGCTCATTCCCCTTTTTATCGAAGCGGCAGAAGCCGGGAAGCAGGTTGCGGTGCTCGTGGAATTGAAGGCACGGTTCGATGAAGAGAACAATATTGGTTGGGCCAAGCAGCTTGAGGAGGCTGGAATCCACGTTGTCTATGGACTCGTGGGATTAAAAACTCACGCAAAGATGGCGCTTGTCGTGCGCAAAGAGGGTGACGGACTTCGAAGGTATGTCCACCTTGGCACCGGCAACTACAACCCCGTTACAGCGAAGATCTACACCGACCTGAGTNNCGAGGTATTCAATTTCCTCACAGGATATTCTCAGAGGGATGTTTACAGCAAGCTCGCCGTTGCTCCCGTAAATCTGCGGGCATCGATCGTCCGATTGATCGATCGCGAGATCGACCATGCCCGTGCGGGGCGCCAGGCGCGGATGATCCTGAAAATGAATGCCCTGACGGATGTTCAGGTGATGCATAAATTGTATGACGCGTCTCAGGCAGGTGTGCGGATCGACCTGATCGTGCGGGGGATTTGCTGCCTGCGTCCGGGAATCAAGGACAAAAGTGAAAACATCCGTGTCGTCAGCATTGTGGGGAGATTTCTCGAGCATAGCCGGGTGTTTTACTTCTTCAACAACAATCATCCGGAGTTGTATCTGAGCAGCGCCGACATGATGGGCCGAAACCTCGATCGCCGAGTGGAGTTGATGTTCCCGATCAATGACCTGGCTCTTGCTGAGACCATTCGTTGCCAGATACTCGATTTGGCGTTGAGCGATAATCAGCAGTCGCGGGAATTGGAGGGAGATGGCAGTTATGGGCGGATCACGCCCGGGCCGGGAGAAGAGTTGGTGAACAGTCAGGCACACCTCATCCAGTCGCGTCTGCTGGCCGTGTCGGCGAAAAAGCCCGAACTGNNGTCCTAAATCCTTCGATCGCAATCGCTTGCAACCACCCGCCTCACGTTTACTCCACAACCGCATAGCTCTTTCCTCAATCCCAAACATTTCTTACATTCAAAAAGCCACCGGCGGCGGAGCCGTCCAGGGCGGACCGAAAACCCTATCCATCCCCATGTGAGGTGCTTGTATGCACAAGAAGCTTTTCATCCCCGGACCAACGGAAGTCGCCCCCGATGTCCTTGCCAAACTCGCCACACCCATGATTGGGCATCGCTCGAAGGATGCCTCAAAGCTGCAGCATGAAATCAGCGACAAACTCCGCCAAGTCATGTACACGAAGAACCCGATCCTCCTCTCCACGTCATCGGGGTCGGGTTTGATGGNNCGATGGAGGGATCAATCCGTTCACTCACCGCAAAGCGGGCAATTGTCTTTTCCATAGGCGCGTTCGGCAACCGATGGCACAAGATGGCCGAAGCCAACAATGTTGGCGCCGACAAATGTGAGTCCGAGTGGGGGCAGCCTACAACGCCCGAAATGGTCGACAAGCAGCTTGCAACCGGCAAGTACGACGTCATGACCATCACGCACAACGAAACAAGCACCGGCGTCATGAATAACCTCGAGGAGATCGCCGAGGTGAAGAAGAAGTACCCGGAAGTAATTTGGCTCGTCGATGCCGTGAGTTCTCTTGCGGGTACCAAGATTGAAGTCGACAAACTGGGCATCGACGTTTGCATCACTTCAACACAAAAAGCCCTTGCACTTCCTCCCGGCATGGCGATTTGTTCGATTTCTCCACGCGCACTCGATCACGGGAAACAGGTGAAATACCGTGGCTGGTACCTGGACCTTCTTGAAATCTACAAGTATGTCGAAACGAAGGATTATCAGTACTCCGCCACACCCTCACTTCCGCATATGTTTGCCCTCAACTACCAATTGGATCGTATTCTCGCCGAGGGGCTGGACAACCGGTTCAAGCGGCATCTGGAGATGGCGCAATTCACGCGTGCATGGGCGAAGAAGAACTTTGCACTGTACCCGGTTGAGGCGTATGCCTCTGCAACGCTGACCACCATCACGAACACGAAAAATATTTCCGTCAAGGGACTGAACGATGAGCTCGCCAAACTCGGGATGCAGATATCCAACGGGTACGGCGATCTCAAAGAGAAGACCTTCCGCATCGCGCATATGGGCGAACTCACCATGGCCGACATCAAGGAAGTGACAAGCGCGATTGAGAAGATCGTGCCGACGTTGAAATAATCCAACCACACAGTTCCCCCCTTTCCGGTTCCGGCAAGGGGGGATATTTTTCCATAATACCTTCGATCAGTCACGAGACCCTTTTGGCGATCGTTCGTCCGTTCAACGGATACCGGCCTCTTCCCGAATACGTCTCCCGCGTTGCGGCCCGACCTTACGATGTCTTGAACTCTGAAGAGGCCCGGAAGGAAGCCGAGGGGAATCCCTACTCGTTTCTTCACATCGGCAAACCGGAGATTGACCTTCCCGTCGGGATGAATCCCTATGACGAGCGGGTCTACCTGAAGGGCAAAGAGAATCTCGACCGTTTCATCGGCGAGGGGATTCTCCGTCGGGATGCTGATCCTTCGTTCTATCTGTATGCCCAAACGATGGCTGGCCATACGCAATTTGGCATTGTGGGGTGCGTATCAGTAAAGGAATACGCCGGGAACATCATCAAGAAGCACGAAAACACGCGGAAGGACAAAGAAGATGACCGGACTATGCACGTCAAGGTGACACAAGCGCACACCGGTCCGATTTTTCTGACATACCGCGCGAACCCCGAACTCGATCGAATCACCGAACGTGTACGGCACAAGAAATCAGAGTACGACTTCACGGCCAACGACGGTGTTAGGCACCAGTTCTGGGTGCTCAGTGATCCTGAAACAAAGGAAGAGATCGCCAGGGCCTTTGCCCGTGTGCCTTCACTGTACGTGGCCGACGGCCACCACCGTTCGGCGGCTGCTGCACGAGTGGGATCGGAATTCGCCAAGGCAAACCCGCATGACACGGGCGGGGAAGAGTATAATTTCTTCCTGGCGGTACTCTTCCCGCATGACCAACTGCGCATCTTGGACTACAATCGGGTGATCAAAGATCTCAACGGGCATTCCACAGCGGATTTCCTGCAACAGGTCGGGAAAGTTTTCTCGTGTCAGAAAAGTTCCGGGCAGGTCAAACCTTCGCGAAAGGGTGAGTTCGGTATGTATCTGGGGAGAGCATGGTACCGACTCGAGGCTGGAATGGATCCTCACTCGGCAGAAGATCCAGTGGAGCAGCTCGACATCAGCATCCTTCAGAACAAACTGCTTAATCCGATTCTGGGTATTGAGGATCCTCGAACCAGCAAGAGGATTGATTTTGTGGGGGGAATTCGAGGGCTCGGTGAGCTGGAGCGGCGTGTCAATTCGGGGGAGATGTCTGTGGCGTTCTCGATGTTCCCAACCTCAATTGATGAGCTCCTCACCATTGCGGACGCGGGAAAAATCATGCCACCGAAGTCGACCTGGTTTGAGCCGAAGCTGCGGGACGGGGTTGTGGTGCACATGTTGACTTAGGTTGAGACGAACTCTCTTTTCCCAAGTGCCCAGGTCTTAACTACCGGATAGCTCTTTAATAAGCTTCACCACCTTCCAGACGAAATTCACTTCCTTCCGTTTTACCGTAACAGGATCAAACTCGGGATTCAGCGGAATCAAGTGGATGTAATTTCCTTCAAACTTCACTTTCTTCAATGTATCCTCGCCATTCACCCGGATGACGCAGATGTCGCCGCTACGGGCCTCAGTTTGGGGACTGACAATCACGACATCGCCGTCTTCAATCCGGGGTGACATGGAATTTCCTTTGACGCGCAGGGCAAATGCGCCGGGATCTTTTACGCCGTCGATCGTGACATAGTCCTCGGCATAATCGGGATGAAATATGGTATTGACCTTTCCGGCAGGGACAGCCGAGATAATGGGAACGTCAACGAGTGTGTTCCTCCGGTGAAGCGCACCTGGCAAAGGATAAACATTTACCGGCCGTTCCGGCACCGGATACATTTCACCATCGCCCGTCAAGAGCCAACTTGGCTGAACGCCAGTGAGCTTGGCAATAGTCATAAGCATGACGCCGTCCGGCACCTGCTCACTTTTTTCCCACCGCTGCAACGTGCGCGTCACTACCCCTGTTTTTGAGGCAAGCGCAGCCTGATCAAGCCCCTTGTTTTCCCTCGCCTCACGCAACCGGTCCCCAATGGACGTCTTCATCAATCTCTCCCAGTTTTTCTAATTCTTGACTTCACACATTCTCCTCATTCTCCACGTCTCCCCAGTCTCCAAGTCCCCCCATTCTCCGAGTCTCCCTTCATTCCTCCCGCCTCGACAATAATGTCTCCCCCTCTTGACAACACGACAAAAATGTCGTATCATATCGAACCAAGTATACGGAACAGTTTTGAAGAAGTCAAGAGCAACGCATACAATGGAATCTGTGGAGGTGATTATGGAACGGAGCCAGGTTTTCATCGGGACGGGGGGCTGGGAGCATGACGTTCTTGACCAATGCCTTTATCCCCAATCAGGAATGACCTCAAATCAAAAGTTGGCATATTATGCCCGCTTCTTTGGAACAACGGAGGTAAGGGCGACCTTTTGGGATGAAAGCATCGCAGCGGCTGACGCCAGGGGTTGGGCAGAGGCAGTCGAGGGAAGACATGATTTCCTGTTCAACGTGAAACTCCACAAGGCATTCACGCACAAGCGTGAGCTGCATTCCTCTATGGCGAAGAACATTCGGGGAGTGTTGCAGGAACTGGCCCGTCACAACAAGCTCGGTGCATTGCTTCTTCAATAAGCTTATGGGTTTACCAACACGGGAGCCGGCCGCCAGCACCTTGTGAAATTGGCCGAATTATTCCGGGGCTTTCCGCTCCATGTCGAGTTACGCCATGAGTCATGGCAATCCTCCGGACTGATGAGCTTCCTCGAGGAGCATGGCCTGCACCCGGTGAGTGTAGACTTGCCGAAAATTCGGCAATACATACCCTACCTTACCGGCGTCGTNNGGGTGACACTGCATATCTGAGGCTTCATGGGCGAAATGAAAAAGGATGGCTGCTCAACGGCATTGATGCACGATACGATTACCTCTACAACAGTCGGGAAATTTCCGAAATCCGGCGCCGCATAGAAGCTCTGGCGGGACGATGCAGGAGGATCATGCTGATATGCAACAACACTACCGGCGGAAAAGCAGTGGCAAATGCATTACAACTGAGCCATGCCCTCAATGGAAAAACCAGTCATGCCATCCCACGATCCGCATTCAGAGTATTTCCCTCTCTTCAGGAGATCGGCGTACCGGAGGATGACCAGCAGAGATTGTTTGATGCACCCGGATTACGGAGCGTGATATGATGGCCACGTGCCGGCGTATTGCGCTTACCTAAAGGCGAGGGGTCTGCCGCCAATTCTGCTTCCACAGGGCAACAGCGAGAAGGATGCAGAGAGGGACAATTGGCTCAGAGTATCTTGCCCAGCCTGCCACCATGGTGTGGACCACAACGAAATACCAGACCGTCACGACGAGCAGCACCTGACCGCTGTGCCTCCGTTTCAGGCGAGTGCTTGCGACAAGTAACACAACAGCCAACGGGAATTCCAGAATAGCAACGACCACCGATTTGGCCGATGACTCGCTGAGGTACCAGAAGGAACTTGCATTGAGGAACAGGCGGCGCACGAAGGCGGCCGGATGATTTCGATTTTCTTCCATTGATGCGTGGACAAGAACCTGATCTCCTTCCACATCAAAGAGACTCGCCGTACCTCCCCCCAAGATCGAATCTGCACGTTGTTTCGCTAATGTCCAAATCTCCGATGTTGATCCGGGATGTTCAAACCAATGCTCACCAAGGACATCCCCTACAATCATGTTGAAGCCCAGTGTCGTTTGCACCGGCAAAAACATTCCGGTGACGGCGTAGTTCCGCAATGTCCAAGGCAATACAACAAGAAAAGCAACGAGCACCATTACTGTTGCTTTCCCCAGGAACCTTCGGCCAAGATGGGTCAAGAGCAAGACACCCGCAACGACAACAAATGGAAGCAATATTGACTTCACGAGGATTGCGGTCCCCAGCACCAGACCAGCGAAACAGGCCTTACCGAACGACGGCCCTCTCACGAGCCTAAAGAGGGTAAGAATCCCCAACAACAGAATCGTCATCAATGCCGTTTCAACCCAAACGCGTGCGGTGTACCAGAGAAGAAATGGATGAACAGCGGTCACAAGTCCAGCGAGCAACGCCGCTCTTCTGTTCAAGAACTCGATGCCGATGAGATACACCAGAAATGCCGTTCCTCCAAAGAGAAGCGCATTGAGAACCTGCGCAGCAACTATGGAGGGTCCTCCCGCCAGGATGAACACAGCACTCAGCAGATACGGATACACAGGACCACGGTCGAGCGCTGGAATCACCCCTCCAGGTGCATCATACACGAATCCCCGGCCTGAAGAAATATTCGCTGCAAGTTCGTAGAGTCGATCGGGATCGGTAGTGATGTGCATCGTCCCTGCAATTTGGGGAACGAGGAGTTGGGAGAAGATTACGCTAAGAAGAATTGCGAGAAGCGGAACACAGATTGGGAGAGCTCTCTTGATCTGCGCATGCAACATAGGGCGGGAAGTAAACACCGTGGAGATTGACAATGTGATCAAGGTTTTCGATACGGCCGTGACGGTGGTTTCCCTCCCCGCCGATCCGCACCGAACTGTTTTCGCTGCAAGTACGACGGCTTGGGCGTCGAGAAGATCTTTGCAGGATCGTAGGCGAACGACCCGCCAAACCGATACTCCCCAGGCGAGGCGGCCAGGCCTTCCTTGACAGGGATCATGAGAACGTCTTTCACGGCTTCCCGGCTCAATTCGCTTTTGCGAAGCACCCGCTCGACGTATTTCCTGCTCCAGAGCGCTCCCTCGGCGGGCAGTTTCATGACTGCCGTGGAATTCTCGCGGAACTCAGAGAGAAATGCCTTCATATCGGATTCCTCTCCCTTCCCCCGGATGATGAGGATCAGTTTTGCCGGAAGAAACAGGTACGCGTATACATCGAATTTCTGTTTTGCAGCGCAACTCCGCAATACCTCCAATACGGCAAAAATCTTCGCCGGATCGTCAAACCCCGGAAAGGAAGAATGGACAGGCTGCGTAATGAAATACCGATGCATCCCTCGGTAGTTAAACCTCAACCCTCCTTCGCCGCGCGCGGCGCTCGGGAGACGCATGATAAGCGTTGTCGCCATGATGTCACCATAATCCTTTGGTACTTCCACCGTCCACAGCGATCACCGTCCCATTGACGTAGCTCGCGCGCTCTGAAGCCAGGAAGACTATCATATTGGCAAGTTCTTCCGGTTCACCCAATCTCCCCAACGGGTTGTCCTTTGAAAGTTCCTGGAGGTAGGATTCGAGCGAAATCCCCCGGGCCAGGGCACGTGAAGCGCTGATTTCCTTTTGGCGGGCGGTGAGAAAGAACCCGGGTGCCACAGTGTTGACCAGAATCCCATCTGCTGCCAGCTGGGTAGCCAGCACTTTCGAAAGTCCAAGAACCCCCGGCCGCACGGTCGACGAGATCACCAGATCGGGGATCGGTTGCTTCGCGGCTACCGAGGTGATGTTGACGATCCTCCCCCAATGCTGTTTTCGCATATGAGGCACACAGTTTCTGATCAGCCGGATGGTGCTGAGCAGGTTCAGCGCAAACCCTCGCTCCCATTGTTCGTCGCTCAGATCCTGGAACGAACCGACCGGCGGACCGCCCGCGTTCGTCACGAGAACATCGAGCCGGCCAAATTCGGCGATGGTCTTNNGTCAACCAACGAAGAAACATGTTCCGGGTTTGTGACGTCGGCGACCACAGGAAGAACCCGAGTCCCCGGCGCCAGGGCTCTGATTTCATCAGCCGCAGAGGTTATGCGGCCAAGATCACGGGAGCAGACGACAACGGCAGTTCCTTCATGCGCCAACCCGATCGCCGTTGCCTTCCCCAATCCCTGGCTTGCCGCACAGACAATTGCCACCCGGTTGCGCAATCCCAGATCCATTCAACCTGTTCCTTTCTGGATTCAGATGTGAGCGTGGATCATTGCCTCTATTCCGCTCCGTATCATCATCACTGCAATTCCCGCCAGAAACAGGGAAAAGACTTTTGCCACAGCGCGGGAGCCTGCCTTTNNAGCGTGAACACCAGCAGCACCAGTGCCATGTTCGCGATCAGTGACACAACAGCCCACACATACCCATAGGAGTTCACATTAAGCATGATCGTGGTAAGGGCAGCAGGACCCATGATCAACGGAATGCCGATAGGCACCACGCCAAGGAGGGGCTCAGGACTACGTTCCCCCGCCTCCGAAAAAAGGAGATCGTGAACCGACAGAACAAGCAGCACTACCCCACCGCCAACCCGGAAGTCGCTTTCCNNCCGCAACAAGAAATACCAGCGAAATGCTGAACGCGGTCAGGGTCGCATCACGAGTCAATCGTTTTCTTTTTGCCTCATCCAGCCCTTCTGTCAGCCCCACGTACAGCGGCAGAACCCCAAGAGCGTCGATGGCAACGAACAAGGGGATAAAAGTCTGGAGGAATGTTCCGACGATGGACAATTTCTTTTCCCCTGATCGTGTGAATCACTGCTGCGTGACAATCACCTTATCGCAGAGACACGCCTTGTTCTTCGAGCTTCCTGCGTATTCTCGTGATCGCTTCTGATTCGTCGACCTGCAGACGGGCACCTGCGTTTCTCACTGCCGTTTCCAGTGAACNNAACAACCAGAGCCAGAGACAATACCCAAGGCGATCCTGGTCATGCGGTTCCGCCGTGGGGATTTCCTTTGCAGCCGTATAGGCGATCCGTTCCAAGGCCGTATCAGATGCAGGGACAACTTGTGATGGTGGCTTCGTCGTCAATGTCCGTATCCAGTGTGCTGTGTTCTTCTTGAAGTGCAATATAGCAAAACCACAGATGAGAATCTCCGGCCGTCCCTCAAGTCACAGCTGATATCCAATGACAAAATACCAGAGAAGAGGTCCCTGTTGGACAGGGTTTCCAGGCAGGTTCTTGCTGAGGAAGAAGCTTTTTCCTGCACCGATGGCGGCCGGACCGATCGGCGTTCGCCAGGCCAACTCCGTCCCGATGCCATGGCGAAGGGTCGAGAATTTCAACTCTTCCGGCAACTCGGAAATTGATCCAAGATCGTACCGCGCACTCCAATAGGTATCAAACAGGATCCGGAATGGGAAGAAGTACCGGTATTCAAAATTTAGCAAGATGAGCTGACGCCCCCTGCTATCGTCCTCCCGCAAGCCGTAGAAACTCTCCCTGCCTCCGAGTCTGAATTGCTGGCTCAGCGGCATGGTCCTGTCCGCAAAGCNNTTGTAGCCTATCTGACTCCCAAGCCCTTCGATCGAAAACTCATAGGCAAGGGTCATACCGACGCCCGCCGTGGGGAACTGATACGCGTTTTTCGTGTCCACGACTGTGCTGGCTTGCACTAGCGCAAGGCGGTATCGTTCCTCCACACTGGCAGCATTGCTCAAGTTCACAAGCCGGACATTTTGAAGGATGAAATCGACGCTCGCTTTGCCGAGCCGTTCGAACTGGCCGCTAAGANNATCTTGTAGTCGGCGGTAGCGTCGTCGTTGCGGCTTCCTCCGGAGAGCATCAATCCGAGTTCCATTCCAGACCCTTGGAAATTCTCGTCACGAATGTCGAGCAACCCCTGCAGTTTCCGCTCGTTATCATCGCGGAGACCCAGTCGGACAAGTTGACTCGGGCGTTCGCGAAGTCGGATGGTGAGATTCGTCTGATTATTCACAGTGGACAATTCCAGATACACGTATTCAAAGAGGTTGGTGCTGATGATATTGGAAAGGCCACGGTTGGCCCGATCAATCCGGAAAACCTCTCCCGCACGCAGCTGGAATTCTTTCAACAAGAAAGCGTCCTGAGTTCTTTCGCCCNNAGTCGAAGAACGCCGGTCTCCAAATTGAAAACCGTCGAGTCAATTCGGGCAAGGGAATAGCCATACGCGCGGTAGGTTCTCAGCACCTCCTCCATTGCATGGACGCTTGCCGGCCTGCTGATAACATGGCCGAGCAATGGCCGGAACACCTCAAGCAGTGTATCAGGCAGAACCTGCCTGCATCCTTCGAAGATGACTCCACGGAGAATGGGGTTTGGATAGCGCCTGTACCGAACATGTGTCCCTGAGGAGTCCTTCGAGATCTCCGCACGAACATCCTGATCCGAACCAGCCGAATAGATCATTCTGAGGACGCGTCGAATAGTTGCCGCGGAAACGGACGCCGAGTCGGTGGCAAACTCAATTTCATTCNNACTTCGGGGAACAATGGCCCCTGGAGACGGGTTGTGTCGTGGTCCATCGCCGCAGCCCGCGCCGCAAGCAACTGTTGAATGGCTTCTATGGACTGATCGGCGGCATGTTCGCCTTGCGCTATGAGTGTATCAAGATCGTGCAGATCAAATGTAAGGTGATGACCGATAGGAGGCGTGATGACAAGATCCGCGTTCTTCAACTGCTGCTGATTCAACAACTGCATGGAAATACTCATGATC
>PMNP01000382.1 GCA_003161755.1 Ignavibacteriota bacterium
GCGGCGCAGGCTTCTATTTGATCAGCGGGAACGTGCATGACGACGATATGTTTCGGATGAATTGTCCTGACAATGTAGTCCAGATCCGATTCCCCTGATTCGAAAAGCCCATAACACAATAACGCCACGTCAATCCTGTCCGACCACACATTCCCTGCGGCGAGGTATGATTGAAAGGCGTCGATCTTGATGTCGCCGGAATGAAACACGTTGATACCGTCCATGTCGACCAGAAGCCCCGCGTTGAGCATCGATTCATTCATGTCGATCCCTTCCCTGTAATAGGCGCCGTGCTTCAGTCCGAACGCCTTGACCGGAACACCATGGATGGTCTTGAAAACAGCGTGGTTGACCTCGGGGGTCAGTTCGACGAATTGTTTCTTCCGTAGGATGAATTCATACGTATCGCCATTCATAAAAATAAAGGCTGGCTTACTTGCGGCAAGGATCATCGTTGGATCCTTGGTCAGGCATTGATAGATCAGTCCCGGATCACAATGGTCTTTGTGATAGTGGGTGATCAGATATGCATCAACGCTGTCAAATGGCGGGTTGCCGTTGACGATGTCCTCTGTGACGTGCTGGGGAGCCGCAGCAACACCGCTGTAGAGCGCATCGATCAGGACCTTGTGCTTCGAAGACGCCACCAGGAAGCCCGCGTTCCCGACAAAGGTGATCTTCAGGGTATTGTGTGGTACCTGAGAATATCCTGAACGCGGGATGCACAACATCAGGCAAACGGAGACGGCAATCAATGCTCTCATGACAGGTATCTCCGTGAGTGTATGGTGAAAGGTACATGGTTTTCGGGCTTCCTTCAATTCCATTCCCGCATTCCTCATGGGGTGGCGTTTTTGGAGACCTTTTCCTAGATTCCTTCGCGTGATATCTCGGGCTTCAGACTATCAGGAAACCGCTCGCCGTGAACAAATCTCATCGCACTGTTTGGTTGGTGGTTGCTGAAACGTTGTTCTGCATGACAACGTACGCCGCTGACTCGAGCCGTATTGCCACGCCTGGCATCCAGAGGGGTGAAATCCTCCATGCACAGCGATGTGCTGCGGATTCCTCTCAGCATTATGACCTCTACCTCCCTTCATACTACACCCCTGACAAACGCTGGCCGATTCTCTTTGTGTTTGATCCAGGCGCCCGGGGAAGCGTCCCTGTTGCTCTCATGAAGCCGGCAGCAGAGCATTACGGTTATTTGCTTGCCGCTTCCGACAATTCCCGGAACGGCCCGATGAAGCAGGGAGTCGATGCCGCACAAGCCATGTGGACCGACACCCATCGCCGGCTCTCCATTGACGATGGCCGTGCTTATTTCGCCGGGTTTTCAGGAGGGGCGCGCTTTGCCGCGGCCCTGGCCCAAGGGTGCAAATGCGCAAAGGCTGTCTTCCTCAACGGGGCAGGCTTCCCCACTACATCCTCTCCATCCAAAGATGAACTGTTTGCACTTTTCCTTACCGTGGGAACGACGGATTTCAACTATGCTGAGATGCTCACATTGAATGACGCCCTTGGCGAAATGGGAAGAACACACCTTCTACGTCGTTTTGAAGGACCGCACCAATGNNACCAATGGGCTCCCGGCGAAGTCTGGGAAGAGGCATTGGCATGGGCCGAGCTCCTTGCCATGAACGAGGGCGCGAGATCGCGCGATAGTAGTCTGGTCGCACGGGAACTCGTTGCCACTCTCAAACGGGCAGACACTCTGGAACAATCCGGCAGTGGTGCCTGGGCGCTGCAGTATCTCCGGAGCGTGAGACCGCTGTTCCATGGATTGACCGACACGAAAGTCATCGACGAACGGCTGGCGCTTCTGGAGACGGATGAGGCGGTGAAGATTGTCGAGAAGAAAGAACAAAGGGATATTGAGGAACAGAAGCGGTTGGAATCGAAGGTGCTCGTGACAATCGAGCGTGCACGGAATCCCAACAGAGCCGTTCAGGCTTCTGGTCAGGACTCCCCAAGTCCCTATGAGTTGCGGAGAGATGCCCACCGGGCGGTTGTTCAGTTGCGCGAGAATGCTGGAGACGAAGAAGATGCCGGCAAGCGGCGCCTCTATGAACGTGCACTGGCGGGGATATTTGCCTATCTCATGGAGTCGGGACAAACTGCGCTTGAACAAAACGACTGCAGGGATGCACAGATGGTCTTCGATCTGGCAACAGAGGCAAAGCCTGGTGCTGCCTGGCCTCACGTTTTGCTCGCACGGTGTCTCGCCAGGTCGGGTGATCGTGAAGGAACACTCAAGGCCCTTGGAGAGGCACGCAGGCTCGGGTTGAGCGCCCAGGATCTTGCGGGGGTGACAAAACAAGTTGCGGAATTCTCTTCTCTGTCGGGCGATCCTGAATTTCAGAAGCTCTTGACGGAGGATTCTTCTTTACACCCGGGAGAATAGTTTGTTAATCCTCCCCACCTCCGGTTTCGAACCTCTCTCGATCGTCACGGATTTCATTGCGAACACAATCGGTAAATGACACCATTGTGGAGATGTCTCCCACTTCTCACTGGAAACCTTCAACCCACGACATTTGTTATTATTGGCAAGGCTGATGCATGACTTCAAGTGTGAAAGATCACACCTACCTTCATTCGTTGTACGAGATTGTTCCTTTACACTAAGCGTGTTTTCTGAGAGAAAGCGAGTCTACGATCAATATCATTCTTAATTCTTTTCTTGCAATCTTCGTTATTGGCCTTTTCGCCGGCTGCAGTTCAGCAGTACCAAATAGAAACGTTGTCGGCGAGATATTCCCTACGGTCAAAGGTAAGAGCCTTGACGGTGTTGAGAAAACTCTTCCAGAGGCATTTAAGGGGAATAAGGCCATTCTCATTCTCGGGTACGAACAGAACACTCAGTTTGATGTGGATCGCTGGGGAATCGGATTTTTCACAGCTGACCTTCAACTCCCTCCGGTGTACGAAATTCCCACCATTCCTGGACTCTTGCCTTCGATCTTCAAGGAATCGATTAACAGCGGCATGCGAAGCGGCATCCCGAGTGAATCCTGGAAAGATGTAATTACTATATATGGAAGTGATGGATCGGAGTTAACAAAATGGACCGGTACTGAAATTGCCCGCAATTGCAGGGTACTGTTATTGGATGAAAACGGAAAGGTCCTCTGGATGCACGATAGAGGATACGGACTTCCACCGCTTAAATCACTTCTGGAGGTTCTTAAAACATCAAGCAGTAAGTAAATGGAGTTATTTCAATCACAAGTCGAATTTCAACTGAAACGGAGCATGGCAGAGGAGAATTTGGAGTAGGGAGTATGAATAAACAGTTGACAGTGGACAGTCTACAGTTTACAGAGGACAGTGGCAGAGAAGAACTTAGAGTATGTAGTACGTAGAAAGCAACTGGCATAGGGATAGCTTGGAGTATGAATATCAGCATACAGAAAATAGTATACAGCCCGCCAGCCCTGCATGCCGGGCAGGTACACCGAAAACAGTGAACAGTGTACAGTTCACAGTGTACAGCCTTCTGCTTACCGCTTACTTCATACTTCCTACTCTCAATACTACCTACTCTCAGCATATCCCTTGCCTACTCCCCGATTGTTCCTCGCCAAGTCTCCCCATCTCCAAGTCTCCCAGTCTCCACGCCCTTACCATCTTTCTCCCTACTACCTACNNGGCTGATACGGAACTCATTCGGAGGGTGGTGCCGCCGGCAATTGTCATCGAGAATTAACGTGTGTTTCTCAGCGCAACAACAGAAGCTTTTTTGTCTGCAGAAATGCCCCCGTCTGCAATTGGTAGAAATACACACCCGAAGGGAGATTCTTCGCGTTGAACACTACCTCGTGGATTCCCGCCTCGACTCCTCCATTGACAAGACCAGCAACCTGTTGCCCGAGCATATTGTAGAGNNTGATTGAAAGGATTGGGGTAGTTTTGATCAAGAATGGGAGATGAAGACATTGAAGAAGCCGACCTCTCCACAGAAGTGAGAAACCCCGAGACCTTCCTCTTGAAGATGCCGTTATAATTTGTGCCAGCATAGATATTCGAGCCATACAATGCAAGAGAAGAAATGGCATCCAGAGGCGTTGCGTCGTTTAAATTCAGCCATAGACCATCATTGTCGTCTGACCATGTTGCGCCATCATTGCCGGAACGCATGAATCCATTGTAAACGGTTCCGGCTNNTAGTCACCACTGATGTCGGCCCAATGCGCACCGTCATCTGTGGAACGAAAGACTCCTTCTGAAACGGTTCCTGCCAGAAGTTCGGAACTAGACAAGGATAGTGTCTGCACAAAAGTACTTGTCAATCCCACGTTGCGGGGCGTCCACGTAATGCCGTCATCGGTTGATTCAAACACTCCTGCCCCATCTGTTCCCACAAAGGAACTTGATCCATTCCCCGCCAAGGATACTATGGCAGTCCTCGTTGGTCGATTTTGAGTACGGGTCCATTCGAGCCCGCTGCTATTGAGGCGGAACACCTGACCGCTATCCGTGCCTGCATAAAGAACTNNCTAACCCATTGTTGACCCGAGTCCACGTAACGCCTTCATCGGAAGAAAGGAGCACACCATCTTTGTGCGTCCCGGCATAGATACTATTGCCAATATTTGCAAAAGATCTTACATCAGAATAAACGAGACCGAAACCTCTTGGGATCCAACTCTCTCCACGATCTGTCGAGCGAAATATACTATCGGCAGCCCCTGCAAAGAAGTCCAACCCGGATGAGGCGAGGAACAGAACACGAAGACCAGCCAGTCCCGAACCCATCCGCTCCCAAGTATTGCCGTCATACGCCATGCTGTAAACCCCATCTCGTGTTCCCGCAACGACGGTTGTCCCGGATGAGATGAGTGTCATGACGGATGGCTTTGACAGGCCTGAGTTCACTGTTGTCCAATTCGCGCCCTTGTCATTTGATCGAAACACCCCGTATTCATTCGTCCCCGCAAAAATAGTATCGCCAATCGATACGAGNNTGGCCACAAAGGTAATCCAGATTGAGACTTGACCCAGCTCGCACCTCCGTCAGTTGATCGAAAAATGTCTTCTGACGCGCCTGCTAGGAGATCTATTTCAGTTCCGGCAACAGCAGATATCCCATAGCGAACTGGAGGGGAGTGCATGCTCTTCCAGCTTACGCCCCCATCGGATGATCGAAGCATATGTATTCCGTCTGAAGANNGTTGACCGCTGTCCAACTTCCGCCCGCATCCGTTGACCGGAATACGCCGGCTTCCGTTGTACCGGCAAACATCTCAGATCCTGAGATGACCACCCCGCTGATATTATGGCCATAGGGACCCAAGCATTGCACCCACTGTGCGCGTGACGAATTCTCACACACTAACAAAATGAACATAAGACAAATGCATTTGGATACTCCAGTCACTTTCAAACCTTTGCTTGGATTTACTTTTGGCTTTGTTTCACAGAGTTCACCTCATCACCAATTGTGTTCCTCCCACACTGAGCTAAGGGTCCGATTCCAGACCTTCCCGACGACATCCACAGTTTGCACCACATTTCTCTGTACATTGCGATAAGGAATGCTAAGCCATGNNGTTTGAGATTCGTCGGGCGCATTGGCCCAATGCTGCAGTAACAGTCCATCCGACACTCTCCAGATCCCGATTTCATGAGGTCCAGGTCCAAAACCTACTGCGGGGTTATCGGCAAAAAACAGGGTCCCACTGGCGTTGAAAGTGCCGCCTTGGTTCCAACCCCAGGAAAATCTTCCTGGGACAGCACTCATCTTCGATCCTGTTGATAGGTTCCAGAACTCGATTTCGCCCGGAGTCACAACCAGGAGTAAACCATTGGGGCCGTACTTGACGCACTGGAGAACTCCCATTCCCGGCGATAGCGTTGACTTCAAGACGCCGCTGGGAACGTCCCACAATTCTACGATTGATCCTGTTGCACAAGCAAGGGTATTACCATCGGGGCTAAGGTCAATTCGAGCAATGTCGTAAGTCCGAGGAGGGGTTGCCATCATCTGGGAACCATCCAAAGTGCTCCAACAATAGATTACGTTTCCATAACAAGAGTACAGCTTTGAGCCATCACTGTCGAGAATCACTTGAATTGGCCAAACCGAAGCGGGTACTCCAATCGCTTGGACTTGGTTTCCATCGCCAATGCGGATTACTCTAATTAGGCCGTCTCCAGAACACACTGCGACTTTCTGGTCATCCCAACTTATTCCGGCCCCAGTAAGACCATTGTAAGCCTCCGTGCTCCAAGTAAGTCCGTTGCTCAACATGTCAAAGACGCCAGTCTTTCCAAATTGGTTGCTCAGAAAATACAGAGACCCGCTACGACTGACACTACATATTGTATACGGGTACAGGGACGTCTGATATTGTCCTTTGACAGTGGAGGGCTCGTAGATAATGCCGATCGTGTTGCTTGCACCACTCACATTGAATTTGCTGAGTGATCGGACCCTGTACTCATAGTCTTGTGTTGTATCGAGTTGAATTTCGGTATGTCCGTTGCTGTCCGCCGGAAGGTGATTCATCTCCTGAAAGGATGATGTCCGTGTGCGCCGCTCAAGGATATACCTCTCGCGAAAACTGGTCGTGTCTGTCCACGTCAGGCGAAAGGATGCACTCGACGTTGATTGAATGTGCAGATCAAATGGCGGAGGGAATGAAAGACGAAATACGGTTGAGTCGTACGCGCTGGTACTTCCACTTGATGCATATGCGAGCAATCTGTAGGTGTAGCTTGTGTCAGTCTTGATAGCCGTTGTATCGAGATATGATGATATTCCGGCAGGAAGGTTTGCAACAAGGTTATACGCCCCACNNCGATATCCTGCTTCTGCAACCGAATTGCGCTGCCATTGGAGGACTCGTGATGTTTCCTTGAGTTGGCTTACAGTAAGCGTCGACGGGGTTCCCGGCACGTAGACTGCTGATGATGCATCATGATGGTTGAGGAATTGTGGTGATACTGAATCACTGCATCCAAACAGGAGTACGGTGATCAAGGACCCGGCACATACCATCAGTGCTGCAAACGGAATTCTTAACGTCGGCATTCGCATAGAATATTCGCCTTGTCGGTTCAAAACTTCACTTGTACCTGCGTACCTTCCTTCGCGGTTGGAAACGGCAGACCCGGTACGTCCCGGAGAGGGACTAACTCCACACTGTCGCCGACGAGGTGATTGAGAAGAGCGTCGATGACAGTATACGCGTAGCCAGCGATCAGTAGTGAGAAAGTCACAGTCCGGAGGGTATAATATTTGTCACGATCACTCTTGCGAAGGAGAACATCCTCGTGTCTCCTGGTTGCCTCTGCATCGGTAGGGGCATTGTTGTACATGTCGATTGCTCGATCATATTGCCCAATGCGATCGTTATATTCCTGTTGCGATAGGATCGCCAAATATCCCAAAGCCATATTGCCGAGGAACATGACGGAGCCCTTTACGAACTCCCCGTCTGCAATGTGAAGAGATCCANNCCGAATTGTGCCCTGAACCAATAGCGCTCTGGATTTTTAAACAAAGTCAGTAGTTCTTTGGATCTTCCCGTTGAATCATCTCTGACGATGAGCTGGTGAGGCCCGGTTATCGTCAAGTAATCTCTCACTGAACCCTTCGAAATCTGCACACCATCCCAGACAACGCTGGCGCTTGGGGGATCAACGAGAACAGTTATGGCAGCCTCCTCCCTCTTCAGCCGAGCCATGATAACAACGGAATCTCCCGCACCAGAGGTTGTTGTCAACCACTCTTGATAGCCCGTTCGNNCCCGATCCTCACCTGCGCGCTATCGGGAGTGGACGTAATATAGAGCCCCCCAAGCTTCTTCAGGAGAACCTCTATTGAAGTATCCTGACCCGAGTATGTCAGGAGAGTATCTATCCGTGGGGCATAGCCCGCTCGCCGAAACGAGAGGGCAACTTTGGAGAGGCCATGCACAGAGAATGTGCATGGTACGGAACCGTGAAATCCAAAACCTGTCGACACCTCAACCGAGTCGAGCTTTGACAAGACAGTAATTCTCGATGGGACGGAGGTTCTGTCCATGGTTTGGGAAGAGAGGTGACACTGTGCCACCAGGAAGAGCACGGGCAGAACGNNTTCGATGGGCGAGGATATTTCATGTCCCTTAATGTCATAAGATGCTTACTCCGCGATGCTCTTGCGATGTGAGGTGACGGAATGATGCTTTGTGATGTGCTTCGACAATATCTGCAGGAATGGACGTTTCGATTCCTTCGCGTGGGGAAGAAAGGTCTTCTCCCCGACGAGACGGAAACGCTCGATCTACGAAACCCTTTGCTGAATATACCCGGCGACAACGAGGAAGTCAATGCTCTGGGTCACTACATTTGTCCAACTGTCGAGCGCCACAGAGATTTCCTGCCTGTCGAAGCGTGCTTCTCAACGCGTAGACAGGCCCTGCCTGCCACTCCGCCTTCCAGAACTTCGCTTCCAGGCGAGACTCAAAGAGCGACCAAGCAGGCTTCTTACCATTACTGTTTACTGCAGAAATATTCCTTCGCGTACACTCCTCGTTTCCAAGTCTCCACGACCTCGCCATCTTTCTACCTACTTCTTACTGCATACTTCATGCTTTAAGTCTATCCCTGGCCCATTCTCCCAGTCTCACGAACTACACCCGCCTCTGCGGCTTGAACAGGAAGAACGTCCGGAACACCCTGAAGAGCAGATACACGACAAAGCCAAGCGCTGAGAAGTAGATATAGAACTCCCGATTATCTGTCCCGAAGGAGAAGATCCTCGAGAGCGTCAGGACGCTCGCCAGCATGATATAGAGGGGTCCCATGTTGAAGTACTCCCCCGCTTCCGTCTTCCCCAATGTCCTGATGTCACGTAGTCCAACATGACGATCGCGCGAGGTTTGCCAGAGAAGGTTTCTGACCTGAAACGGGTTGCCACCGGCGCTCTTGAGTATCTGATTGACGAACAGGTCAACGTCCAACACCTTCACTGAATGTCGGCGCAAGAGCTCCTCAACAAGCCTCCTCGTTTCGCTCCTGCCGAACGGGTCCAGTGGTATGCGGGTGAACGATGCCCAGATCTTCTTGAATTGGAACGCGGTCTTTGGCTGCACGACCCCGGCGCATACCACTGCCACGCCAAGCAGCGCCTCCAGGAATTCCTGCGAGGTGGTGGTGAGCCGGTCGAGACTATCCAGGAAAATGCACGCGGGTGGTGATACCTCCTTAAGGCTCTCCACGATGCACTCCTGGAAGGCAACAATGCCCATACCCGTGAGTGACTTTTTCGCCTCGCTCCACTCTCCCTCGGGTACGGCCCCTTGGATGCGAAGAAGTCGTCGCTCGTGCAACTCCCTTGCCATCTCCTTGAGGAGCACGCTCAGTGGCGAGACATGGAGCATGAACAGGTTGCATCGCTTGCGCAATTCTCCCGAGTTCCAATGGAGAAGTCCGTTTTTCCTGCCGATGAGGCCCAGCATCTTTGAAGAGCCCTGAAGACAATTCATTGCCTCCTGCATAAGTCGGGTTTTTCCTACTCCTTTTTCACCAATGATCAACGCGTGCTTTCCCCGTGTCAGGACGCGCAGCAGTTCGGCAAGTTCCTTCTCGCGGTGGAGAAACAACGGATCGNNAGGTTTTGGCGTACTGATCGTATCACGCCGCTGGCAGTCGAGCGGATTTCCGAGCGCAAGCGTTCCTTACGGCGGCGGGATTCGATATCCAAGAGCCGGAGCGTCAGCGACCGTTGTTCAGCCGCATACTTCCCTTGCAACAATGCCCTTGCCGTGCTGAGCCGGTCGACGAACAATGTGGAGTTCAGACACTTGGCTTTGGCCTTTTGCCAGGCCATATGTGAGGCATACCCCTTTGCCATGAGTTCGCATACCGATCGAAGCGCAACGGAATCGGCATCCATAGCGAGGCGTTCTCTGGCAAGGCGATCGGATACATCCTGCTCCTTTGCCTCGAGTTCGCTTTTCAGTTCGACGGTTTTCTGTTCGAGAATCATACGGCTTNNACGGCTTGCGTCGAGTCTGATCGACTCACCCCACCGGGCAAGGTACTGTCCGGCCACGACAGTGTCTCCCTCATTGCGGAGGAGGACGAGCGAGTCCCCTTGCGGCACGTCAAACGATACTCTGCTGAAGACAGTGGTTGAATCCGTTGCTGCCTGCGCGTTCGATTTCTGAGGGGCGATTGAATCCTCCGGGACGATGGTACGGACAGTGAGCGTGCCACTCTCGACGAAGACACCAACGAGATCCAGTGCCACGAGGTCATCAACGGTTGCGAAGTTCAATGCAAGGGTCTGGCCCGAACCGGTGACAGGCGTGAATTCCGGTCTGGACTCAGGAAGGGATATGCGGTCGGAAACCCGGACATGACCAAAGAGTTGATTCTCGTAGTTGTGGGGGAGTTCATTCAGTGCGTCTCCCAGCGGCTGGTTGGAGAGCGACAGCTGGCGCATGAGGATGGACACCCGCTTAACCCGCCAGCAAAGGACACTCTCGACGGCATAGTCTGACTGATACTCATTCCCCAGCGTATGCAAGTGTCCATCGCGACCGCGGAACACGAGTGTGTGCGGGCCCAGTGCGCCAGCGATGTCGAAGGTGCCGACGAGATGCTCCTTGGTGAGAAGATTGTGCGCACTCACCTCTGCAACGACGCTGTGTGTCCTTGAGTATTCGTCATAGTCACGCACGGCAGATTCCACCGTGCGCTGGGTGACCCTAATAAACCTCTCATATCCTTCCTGAGCGATGAAGAATGTAGGGATACAGCCGAGGAGGAAGATTATGCCGAGGCCCTTGTCGAAACGGGAGCCGGTTTCGGTGCGATACCTTCCCGGCTGATAGACATCGAGCGGGAACACACAGCGTGATTGTGCAAATGGATACCAGAGCCTGACCCCTTGCACAGTCATTGTATCCAGGAACGCATGACTGGCGAATCCCGCCACGCAGCAGATCCACGCATCCGCTGAGACGAGCACCATCGGGGCGAGGGCGACGCCGAGCAGGACATTACCAAGCACTGAATGGGTGAGTGTTCTATGGCCGAACCGGCGTTCCAGGATCCGCGAGATTCCCGGCAGCAAAGCTCCCACCCTGCTCCCGCCCGTATCCAGATCGGGAAGGATCGAGAAGAGGGCGGACAGGAGGGCATTGGGCAGCGAAAGCGCGACACCAGTGGCGGTAAGGATGAGGAGATAGAGGAATGTGGCGAAGGAGACGTGTGTAGGCGAGGTCATACTGGGCTCTCTGCAGGCGGATCGGAAAACCGCTGACGTAACGGTATTGGAGATAGTGGGGACGAGGGGAATGTATGTCATGGGAAAAAAGGAGCGAGGTGTTGCCGAGCCATTCACTCCCCTCCGGAGCCGCCACGCTTTTTGGCGGCTGGAGGTTCTGCGGTTTGGCGGAGGATGGTGATACTTGCAGGA
>PMNP01000317.1 GCA_003161755.1 Ignavibacteriota bacterium
GATTAAAATGTCCCTGAACAAGGGCTTTCTCTTTCTCGAGAGCTTTACGATAGTTCACTTCGGCGTCGGCATACTTCTGATTCTTGTAGAGATCGTTTCCGCCGTTGACAAGAGAACGAACCGACTGCGCCGATCCCGCATGCGCAACGAGCAGCAGGAATCCCATAACAATGCACTGCATCTTCATGCGGTCTTCTCCTCCTCTCTTCGCAGCAGGCTCCATCGCTCAGCCCAGCGCGAACGTTTTTCCGATGCCAGGACTTCCATCAGCAGAAGGAGCAGCGCGGGCACCAGGAAATACTGAAAGCGATCCTCGTAATCAGTGAACTGCTTTACGCCGAACTCCTTCTTCTGAAGTGCGTTCAGGTTCTTGTATATTGCATCAAGTTCGTCCTGGGAACTTGTTCCTAGAAAGAATTTCCCGCTTCCTATTTCGGCAATTTTCTCAAGGGAGGCTTCATCGAGCTTGGTAACCANNTGATGACGACGACCTTTGTGGCTTTGTCTTCAAAATCAAATGAATCGACAGCGCGCTCGATGGCTGATCCGATCGCTGTTCCCTGTGACGGAACCGAGTTCACATCCACAGCGTCGAGGAAGAGATTCGCCGCACCGTAATCAGTCGTGAGGGGAAACTGCGTGTACGCATCGCCGGCAAAGACGATGAGTCCGATTCTGTCTCCTGCCAGACGGCCGATCAGATTACGTCTCTCCAGCTTTGCCTTTTCCAGCCGGTTCGGCTTGATATCCTCCGCCTTCATGCTGAGCGACACGTCGAGGGCGATGAACAGGTCCACCCCTTCCTGTTTCACTTCTTCGAGCCTGGTGCCGATTTGCGGATTCGCAAGTGCCACAGAAAGCAGCGCCGTAGCGCACACGAGAAAGACAAACTTTTCCACGCGTTTGGCATTGCTGGTCCGTTCAGCAAGCCGCGTAAAGAGCATGGGGGTGCTGAATTTCCTGGCTGCGCGCGCGCGCGAACGGCTGAATTGCCAGAAGAGCAGCACCATCAGCGGCACCAGGACCAGCAAATAAAGATATTCAGGATGTGCAAAGCGAATCATGTCAGGGCAACTTTCGAAAGATCGTTCCGCGAAGTGCAAATTCCAGGGCTAACACAAGCAGCCCCAAGGCCGCCCATCCATAAAATAACTCATCGTAGGTGCGATAAGCCCGCACTTCAATGCGGGTCTTCTCAAGCTTGTCAATCTCTCCATAAATTTCCTTCAGGGCACGGTTGTTGGTCGCACGGAAGTATTTCCCATCGGTCATGGTGGCTATTTCCTGCAGAGTCTTTTCATCGACATCGACCGGCATATTTTGGTAACGGATGCCGAACGGCGTCTGTACCGGATACGGGGCTTCGCCGATGGTGCCAACACCAATGGTGTAGATGCGAATGCCGAACGTTTGCGCGATCTGGGAGGCTGTGAGGGGATCGATTTCGCCGCGGTTGTTCACTCCATCCGTCAACAAAATGATCACCTTGCTTTTTGCCTTGCTGTCCTTCAGCCGGTTCACCCCCTGCGCGATTGCCATTCCAATCGCGGTTCCATCTTCCACCATTCCAGGCCTGACTTGACGCAACATGCTCTTGAGGACGCGATAATCGAGCGTCATTGGACATTGCGTAAAACTCTGCCCGGCAAAAATCACGAGGCCAATCCGGTCATGTTTCCGTGCATCGATAAAATCCTGCGCGACCGATTTTGCCGCATCGATCCGGTTTGGCGTAAAATCCTCTGCCAACATGCTTCCGGAGATATCCAGGAGAAGAGCGATGTCGATCCCTTCAGTGTACACATNNGATAACCAACGCGGCGATCACGACCATCCGAAGGACAAACGGAAGGTACCGAAGCCTCTCCTTCCACGATGGTTTCAGTCCCGCAAATGGCGCGAGCGTTGAAAACCGCAAGTCCGCAAGCTGCTCCGTATGCCGCCGGACATACCAATACACGAGGATTGGAATGACCAGCAATCCATACAGGAATAATGGATTCGCAAAGGTAAGNNCTTAACATTGCTCAGTGTTTTTTCAGACACCTGCACGTTGCGCAGAGCGCCCAGGATTTCATCCGTGGTTTCCTCGAGGGCATTCACAGCGTAGCGGCGCTCGAAATAGCGACGGACTATTTCGGTAAGTTCTGAATAATACTCCTTGACCAGCCCTTTTTCCCAGAGCTTTCGGTCTTTCAATGCGCCGAGCTCCTCAAATGCCAGTGCATCTGCAGGCCTCGAAGGGATCGAAGCTATCACCTGCTGCGGGGCTTTCTTCCGTTTTTTCCAATAGCGGTAACCAAAAAATGCCAGCGCCCCGGCCAGGAGAATGATTCCCGCATATAGCGCAATCTCGGTCCACGATAGCGGGATCGCAAGCGGTGGTTTGAGATCACGAAATTCCTTGGTCGTATCCACAGCGACGGTACGTACGGTAACTGGGACAGGATTGGTCACGGCCATCGTTGCTGCGCTGTCGGAGCCCGATCTGTCCAACACCTGGACTGGGGGGATAGCCACCGTCCCCGAATCGTAGTACGACAGAAGAAACGCCAATGACAGCGTAGTATCGTTTTCCACCACGGGCGACCCGTGCCGAAGGACCGCAAACGGCCCAAGGCTGTCACCCATGGCAATCTTTGGGGCGCTGGTCCGTGGATGAATAACCTGCACATGAAGCAGGATCGGATCGCCGACGACATATTGTGAGGAGTCGACCCATGCTTTGGCTGAAACACCTGCCTCCTGCGCAACTGCGGAAATTGCATGAAGCAGAAGGAGAAGAAAGGCTGTTTGCATTATGCTTCGATTCACAGCCGTTTCTCCCTCAATCTAAAGAAATCAACGATCGGCTTGATGTACGGCCTGTCAATGCGGATCGGGATTGCATCCACATGTGCGCGGAGGAACACTCCTTTTCGTTCGGTCCGCCGCCGGTCCCAGTATTGAAGGAATTGAATGCGTATGGCAGCGTTTGCCGAGTCCACCCATCTTCTCACGCCCGTTTCCGCATCACGCAGGTAGATGAGTCCGGCATCCGGAAGGGATTCTTCCCTTGGATCGGAAATGTGCACAGCAATGACGTCGTGGCGGCGCGCAACGATGCTGAGGATTTTCTCGTACCCGTCATCAATAAAATCGGAAATGATAAATGCGATTGTCCGTTTCTTGCTGACGTGGTTGAGATACTCGAGGGCCTTGCGCACATTCGTGGAACTCCCTTCGATCCTGGGCGAGAGAAGTTCCCTGATGATGCGCAGGATGTGGGCACGCCCCTTCTTCGGAGGGACAAATTTCTCAATGCGATCCGTAAAGAGAATGAGTCCTACCTTGTCGTTATTCTTAATGGCGGAAAAAGCCAGCACGGCGCAAATCTCCGCGGCAACATCGTTCTTGATTTGTTGCGCCGTACCAAAGTCACCCGAGGCACTCAAATCCACCAGGAGCATGACGGTCAGCTCACGTTCTTCCTCAAAGATCTTCACAAACGGGCGGCCGAACCTCGCCGAGACATTCCAATCGATCGTGCGGATGTCATCGCCAAACTGATATTCCCGCACCTCGGAAAACTCCATACCCCGGCCTTTGAATACCGAATGGTATTCTCCGGAAAAGATTTGATTCACAACTCCGCGGGTCTTGATTTCAACCTGGCGGACTTTTTTCAGCAACTCACGTGTTTCCATGGATCAGTGTCCGAATGCACTGCGTAGTAGCAAGCCACAGTTCTCATGACCAGGGGTCATACTGAAGATGCCGGAAAGGACTACGGGACTTCGATCTTATTGAGCACCTCCTGGACCACCTGCTCTGCGGTCACCTCCTCGGCTTCAGCCTCGTAGGTCACTGCCACACGATGCCGCAAAACGTCGAGACTGATCGCGCGCACGTCCTCAGGTACCACATAGCCTCGCCGCTTTATGAACGCATAGGCCTTGGCACCGATGGCGAGCGCAATGGATGCCCTCGGAGATGCCCCGTAACTGATGAGCTGGGAAAGGTTGCCCATGTTGTACTGCTTCGGATTCCTCGTCGCAAAAACGATATCAAGGATATAGCGCTCGATTTTTTCATCCATGTAAATGTCATGGATCACCGATCGGGATCGCACAATATCGGCGGCACTGACAACGCCCCTTACTGCCGCCATTGTATCATTCACATTTGCCCGCATGATGAGGAGTTCCTCCTCCTTTGAAGGGTATCCGATCTTCACCTTCAGCATGAACCGGTCGACCTGGGC
>PMNP01000279.1:0-8111 GCA_003161755.1 Ignavibacteriota bacterium
TGAGGACGGGGAGAGTACCCGGCATACCGAGGCATATGGGGCAGACATTGGTATTAGGCTCGCCGCCAAACTTCGTCGAGCACCCGCAGAACGCCTTGGAGGCAGTCACCATTTGTGCGTGGACTTCCAGTCCGATCACCGGTTCGTACCGTTCAATCAGGTCTGCGGAAGAATGCCCTTGATGATTCATCGGAACACTTTACGATGTTATCGCGCTCGTCACTTTAGCAGCCGCATCCTGGAGGTTCGATGCGACGATGAAATTCATTCCGGATTTGCGCAGGATTTCTCCCGCAAGATCCGCGTTAGTCCCGGCAAGTCGGATCACCACCGGAACCTTGACATTCATTCGGCGGGCCGCCTCTACGACACCGNNCACATCTCACGATGCCGCCAAATATGTTGATGAGTATTGCTTTGACGTGTGGGTCGCTCAGGATGATCCCGAATCCCGCCGAGACGGTTTCCACGCTCGCACCGCCTCCCACATCGAGAAAATCAGCAGGCTGGGCGCCTGCGAGTTTGATGATATCCATCGTGGCCATGGCCAACCCCGCCCCATTCACCATGCAGCCGACATTNNACCGGTCCAGCGCATTATCATCGAATGTCATTTTGGCGTCGAGCGCCACAACGTTTCCCTCTTTTGTCACTACAAGCGGGTTGATTTCCGTCAGTGAGCAGTCCAGGGACTCATAAGCATGGTACAAAGCAAGAAGAAACGCAACGCCGTTCTTGAACGCGGCGCCGGAAAGTCCCAGTCCCAGGGCAAGGGATCGTGCCTGATAGGGAAGCAAGCCTGTTCCGCGATCGACATATTGTTTGAGGATCTTCTCCGGCGATTCAGCCGCTACTTGCTCGATTTCCACTCCGCCCTGAGTGGAAGCCATCACAACGTCTCTTGACGAGACCCTATCGAGCNNTGAGTTCCCGTGCAATGTCGACACCCTGCTCGATAAGAAGACGCTTGACAAGGCGTCCGGCAGGACCGGTTTGTACGGTAACGAGCGTCATGCCCAGCAATTCCGCGGCGACTCGCCGGACTTCCTCGAGGGAACGCACGACCTTCACCCCTCCACCCTTGCCCCTGCCACCCGCGTGAATCTGTGCCTTCACCACCCAGACGTTTCCGCCTATTTCCTTTGCTGCCTGTACGGCCTCCTCGACGGAAAATGCCGCCTTCCCATGCGGGACGTTGACCTTGTACGCACGCAGGAGTTCCTTCGCCTGATACTCATGGACTTTCATAGAGTACTCCAGATCGTCGATGGGCAAACGCACATCTTATGCTCGGTTCGTCTTCTCGGCAATCGATTGTGCCTGCAGAAACAGGAGGAGATAATCCCGCCCGCCTGCCTTCGAATCGGTGCCGCTCATATTAAATCCCCCGAAGGGGTGAGCTCCCACCATTGCCCCCGTGCATTTACGGTTCAGATAAAGGTTTCCCACGAAGAATTCTTTCTCAGCCCGTTGCAGATGCTTCTTGTTTTTTGAAAACAGACTACCCGTGAGTCCGAATTCTGTATTGTTTGCCACGGTGATCGCCTCGTCAAAGTTCTTCACTTTAATGACGGCAAGGACCGGGCCAAAAATCTCCTCCTGCGCTATTGTCGCCTTTGGCGTCACTCCCACGATTACTGTCGGCTGAACAAAGAACCCCTCGCCGTCGGTGATCGTCCCTCCTGCCACAACATGCCCCCCTTCGGTGACGGCTTTCTTGATGTACTCAAGGATCTTTCCCTTCGACGCCTGGTTAATCACAGGGCCAATGCTATTCTTTTGATCGGCGGCATTCCCCACTGAGAGGTTCGAGACTTTTCCTGTAAGGTACTGCACAAACTTATCAACGATTTTTTCCGGAACGATGACCCGCGAACATGCCGAACATTTCTGTCCCTGAAAACCAAAAGCGGAGACCGCCACTGCATGGGCAGATTCCTCAAGATTGGCATCCTCATCAATGATGATGGAGTCCTTCCCTCCCATCTCCGCGACCACGCGTTTGAGCCAGATTTGGCCGGGCCGGACTGCTGATGCCAGCTCATTAATTCGGATTCCAACCTCTTTCGATCCTGTAAAAGCAACGAATCGTGTCTTGGGGTTGGTCACCAGGGCATCACCAACAGATCCCCCTGGACCCGTCACAAAATTCACAACACCCGCCGGAAGACCTGCCTCCTTCATGACCTCCATGAATTTCCAGGCTGTGACCGGCGAATCGCTGGAAGGTTTCAGGACGACGGTGTTTCCCGCCACGATGGCCGCAGAAGTCATCCCGGTGAGGATTGCAAGCGGAAAATTCCACGGCGGGATTATCGCGCCCACGCCGAGCGGGAGGTAGACGAGTTTGCCCTTCTCGCCCTTCAACTTCTCAACGCGCTGTTCCCTGCCGTAGCGGAGCATTTCGCGTCCGTAGAATTCAAGGAAATCAATCGCCTCTGCAACATCGGCGTCAGCTTCCGGCCAGGTCTTGCCTACTTCAAAAATTTCCACNNTCTTCGCTGCCGCATCGATTCCCTTTTGTGCGGCGCTTGCGTCACCCCGCTGAAAGACTCCAACAATTTCGCGTGAGCGCGAAGGATTTATTGACTGAAATTTCTCGCCGAGAATTACCCTCTCACCTCCAATGACAAGAGGATACTCGGTTCCGAAGCCTGCACGGACATTCCTTAAGGCAGACTCCTGCTTCTTTCTTTGATCTGCCTTTGACCAGTCAATCGCCGCTTCGTTCTTGAATTTCGAGATGCGCATGCCTTCTCCCACGATGACGGTAACCCATGAACAAGAAAAATGGCGCAAAAATCAACATGACCCCGGCCGCACNNTTCATCAGCATGGCGATGGTCATTGGACCGACCCCGCCAGGGACCGGCGTGATGGCAGAGGCAACTTTTGAAGCCGAAACGAAGTCCACATCGCCCACAATCCGGTAGCCTGCTTTTGCCTGTTCGTCGGGGATGCGGTTGATCCCCACATCAATCACTACACAACCGGGTTTAAGCATGTCGCCAACGATTGCGCCGGGCTTTCCGATCGCCGCGATGACAATATCAGCATCGCGCAAAAACGGCCTGATGTCCCCTGCGCCAGTATGGGCAACGGTGACGACAGCGTTTGCGTCCTTATTCTTCTGTAGCAGAAGATTCGCAACAGGTTTCCCGACAATGTTGCTCCTCCCAACAACAACAACATGCTTTCCCGAAGGGCTGTTTCCGCTTCGCACAAGCAGTTCCTGGACTCCTGCAGGGGTGCATGGATGAAAGCATCGCTGGCCAATCACAAGCCTCCCCACATTCACCGGATGAAACCCATCGACGTCTTTCTCGGGATCGATAGCTTCAATAATCACCTGTTCCCTGATATGGGACGGAAGAGGAAGCTGGACAAGGACTCCGTGAATTGCGGGGTCATGGTTGAATTGGAGGATGAGGTCACACAGCACTGTTTCAGGTGTGTCAGCAGGAAGACGTTCCGTGCGGGAGAAGAATCCCATCTCCTCACACGCCCGTCCCTTGGACCTGACATACACCTGTGACGCAGGGTTTTCGCCCACCAGAATGAACGCCAGACCGGGAACGATGCCGTGGCGCTGCTTCAACTCTCTTGTCCCCTGCTGCACCTCACTCCTTACTTGCCCAGCTATTGCTTTGCCATCGATCAGTTCCGCGCTCATCGATTTCAAGTATTGCCTCAGAATGTGAAGGAGGAGTTCAGACGCTTCAAAAAGCCGGAAAGATGATGCTTTCCATGACAAGAGCTTTCCCTGATTCGGCGTCCGCCTGGATATACGCACCAGCCAGCCGCACATCGTGGGAAGCGACTTCGTATTTATGGGGAGTGCCGAGCATCAAACGCCGGATCGCCAGATCTTTCTTCATGCCGAGGACAGAATCATAAGGACCGGTCATGCCAATGTCGGTCTGAAATGCCGTGCCTCGAGGAAGGATGCGGGCATCGGCCGTTGGCGTATGGGTGTGCGTTCCCAACAGTGCGGTGACCTTGCCATCCAAATACCAGCCGAGGGCCATCTTCTCGGCAGTAGCATCAGCATGGAAGTCCACGATGATGACTTTCGTTTCTTCGTGGATCTTCGGCAGGACCCAGTCGGCTGTTCTGAAAGGATCTTCGATGGGCTGCATGAATACGCGCCCCTGGAGATTCAACACTGCTACCTTGCCATTCTCACCAAGGTCGGATACAATATAACCGTTGCCGCCGTTATCGCGGGGATAGTTCATTGGGCGGAGGATCCGGTTATCACTGCCAAGAACCTTTCTGCTGTCCCAACGGTCCCACACGTGGTTCCCGGTGGTAATCACATGAACGCCGAGATTGAACAGCCTCTTTGCGTGCTCTTCGGCGATCCCCTTTCCCTCGGTAACGTTTTCGCCGTTGACAATCAGAAGATCGACGGCGTATTTCTTCTTATAGTTCGGGATCAACGTCTCGGCAAGTTCAAGTCCGGGAGTTCCGACGATATCGCCGACAAACAAGATGTTGAGCGTTTTGGGCACTGAGGGGATTCAATCGAGTGGTTGGAAGTTCTTCACTTCTTCAACAATGACGTCAACGATTTCCGATTCCTTGACGCGCCGGATCACTTGTCCCTTGCGATAGAGGATTCCAACACCTTTTCCGGCGGCGATACCGATGTCTGCTTCGCTTGCTTCGCCGGGACCATTCACCACGCATCCAAGCACGGCAATTTTCACCGGCTTCTTTACACCTTCCAGGCGCTTTTCCAGTTCTCGCATGATCCCAAAAAGATCAACGTCGAGTCTTCCGCATGTGGGGCAAGCGATGAGTTCAACATTTCGTGTCGCGAGGCCGAGCGAGCGGAGTATCTCTTTGCCGACTTCAACTTCCTTCGCCGGTTCGTCGGTGAGCGATACGCGAATAGTGTCGCCGATGCCTTCTGCAAGCAACGCGCCGATGCCCACAGCAGATTTGATTGTTCCGATCCGGGTCGGTCCCGCCTCCGTCACTCCAAGATGAAGCGGGATGTCGGTCCGTTTCGCCACAAGGCGATAGGCTTCGATCATGAGCCTCACATCGGTGGATTTGACTGAGATGATCACATCGCGGAAGCCGAAATCGTCGCAGATTCCCACATGCCGCATGGCGCTCTCATACAAGGCCTCGGCTGTCGGGTAGCCGTATTTCTCCAGGATATCCTCTTCCAGCGAACCCGAGTTCACGCCGATGCGTATCGGGATCCCCTTGTCTTTTGCCGCGAGGAGAACTTCCCTGATTCGATCGCGGCTTCCAATGTTTCCCGGGTTTAGGCGCACCTTGGCAACATTGGCTTCGATGGCCTTTAGCGCAAAGATATGATTGAAGTGAATGTCGGCAACAACCGGGATGGGAGATTGTTTGACGATCTCCCCCATTGCGTCGGCAGCTTCCTTATCGTTCACTGTTACCCGGACAATGTCGCAGCCTGCCTCGGCAGCGCCCACGATCTGGGCCACCGTCCCCTCCACATCGGACGTTTTGGTCTTCGTCATCGTCTGCACGGAGATGGGAGATCTGCCGCCGACCGCAATCCCTCCAACGTTGACTGTGCGGGTCATGCGCCGACCTTCCGGCTTCAGTGTTCCCGAGCCAGATTCTGATAGATTCAATGCTGGAATTTCAATTTCTTGCATACACAGCCGTCCCTGCGATATTCACGTTAATGTCTCGACACGCAAGTAACTTGAATATTCTCCCGGACCTCTTGTCCGAATTCAGACCGTAGTGAGCGATTTTCCCCGATGAACTTAGTCAAGGTTCTTCTGGGACTCGACACTAGTTGATCTTCTTGCTCGCCTCAAACAGAATCTTTTTTTCTTCTTCGGTCAGACTTTGATAACCGCCCTTGCTGATTTTATCGAGGATTGCGTCGATCACTTCCTGGTTGATTTCCCCGATGCTTGGGCGATTCTTGCTTCCACCGACCTCGACAAACCGGGCCTCTCGGGGTTCGGAGCGGCCAGGCTTACTGGTGTACAGATAAGGTTCTTTGTGCACGGGCCGGAGAGCAGCCCACCAACTCCGTACGGGGATTATGTTCCTATCGGCGAGAAGATAGACAAAGCCGACAAGGGCGCCGCCGAGATGGGCAAAATGCGCAACGCCTTCTCCCGTGCCGGTGGCACCATAAAAAAGTTCTATCCCGATGTAGATCGCAATAAAGAACTTCGCCTTGATAGGCAGGAGGAAATACAAATAGATGGGGCGATCAGGAAAGAGCATCCCAAAAGCGACAAGCACGCCAAACACCGCGCCCGAGGCTCCGATCGTTGGAGCAAGCTGTCCGACCAGCGGGGCGACGAGAAGATTGGATATCCCTGCTCCCAGTCCGCACACCACGTAGAAGATCAGGAACTTACGGGATCCCCAGGTGTTTTCCAGTTCCATCCCGAACATCCAGAGAGCCAGCATATTGAAGAACAGATGCCAGAACCCTCCATGGAGGAACATATACGTCACGAGCTGCCAGGGCCAGAATCCCATACCGATCGGCCACAAGGCGAGATACTCGGAGAACACCGTAAAAACGGGGACGCCAGAGACCACGCCAACGGGCTTGAGCAGCNNAGCAGCACGTCGAGCACAAACCAGATCGCAGTGTTGCTAATCAGCAGAGCCTTTACGACTGGCGGGAAGAACGTGAATCCGCCGAACAGCGTGGGCCGGCGATATGGACCTCCACCTTGGCCGAACAAAGCCATCATGCACAATCTCCGGGACTGCGTTGTGGGCCCGAATTCCCGGTCCACACAACAAAGAAGCAACCGGGAAAAAGGGGCTTACGAAAAAAGGAGCGGGGATGTTCCCGCTCCCTGCTTTTACTACAGCAATAACATTCGCTTCCGAATGAAGGTTCACCGCGTGTCGAGTGCTTTCAAGCCCGGAAGTATTTTCCCTTCCAGAAACTCCAATGACGCGCCTCCACCTGTGGAAACGTGGGAAATATCTTTTTCGAAACCTCCCTGAGTGACCGCGGCAGCAGAATCACCACCACCGACGATGGTTGTGGCGCCGGCCTTGGTTGCCTCAGCCATGACGCGGGCAATCTCAAGCGTCCCGTTGGCAAAATTCGGCATTTCAAATACGCCCATCGGACCGTTCCAAACGATGGTCTTTGCGCGGCGGACTTCCATGCTGATAATCTTCACGGTCTCCGGACCGATGTCGAGTCCCCGCCAGCCTTGGGGGATCTTTGTCACCGGGACCACTTTGCGTTTGGCGTCATTGTTGAATTGATCAGCGATGACACAATCCACGGGGAGAATAAGCCGCTTGTTTTTGGCTTTTGCCTCATCGAGGATCTGGCGGGCAAGAGGCAGTTTCTCCTGCTCCACAAGTGAATCGCCGATTTCGTACTCCTGGGCCTGGAAGAAGGTGAACGCCATTCCGCCGCCGATAATCAGGACATCGACTTTCGGCATCAGATTCTGAATGACGTCAATCTTCCCGGAGATCTTTGCGCCGCCAAGGATGGCAACATATGGGCGAGCCGGATTCGTGACGGCCTTTGTCAGGTAGTCGATTTCCTTCTTCATCAGGTACCCGGCGACGGCCGGTTTGAGAAAACGGGTGACGCCTTCCGTGGAGGCGTGAGCCCGGTGTGCAGTCCCAAAAGCATCGTTGACATACATGTCTCCGAGGCTCGCGAGCTGCTGTGAAAAGTTGTCGTCGTTCTTCTCTTCTTCCGCATGAAATCGGAGATTTTCGAGCAACAGCACTTCGCCAGGCTTGAGGGTCGCAACGGCTTCTTTCGCCGGCGCCCCGATGCAATCCGAAGCGAATTTTACCGGCATTTTCAGAAGTGTCACAAGATGGTCCGCCACGGGCTTAAGCGAATACTCGGGATTGGGCTTTCCTTTGGNNGCTCATGAGAATGACCGAGCCGCCGTCGCGGAGAATCTTCCTGATGGTGGGAAGAGCTTCGACCATCCTCTTGTCATCGGAAATCTTCAGGCCATCTGCCATCGGCACGTTGAAATCCACCCGCACGAGGACCTTTTTCCCCCGAAGAAGCACGTCATCTACAGTCAGTGTCTGCATAGTGCAAGGCCTCCGGATTCAAACTGTGGCGGCTACCCTCTCCCGCGAGAGCGGAA